>JBGPYQ010000034.1:0-20824 GCA_041493345.1 Gammaproteobacteria bacterium
CTACTGGTTCATCAACAACATCCTGTCGATCCTGCAGCAATGGCAGATTACCCGCATGATCGGGGGACAAAAGGCCGCCGCCAGCGCGAGGCGTTAGTCCGCCGCGCGCGCCGCCGGTCGGCGGGGCCCTCATGAGCGCGCCTTCCGATGTCATTGCTGCAGCAGCGACCGCCCAGGGTCGCGCCGGGATCGGCATCGTGCGGATTTCGGGAAAGGACCTGAAGCCGATTGCGTCGCAGCTGCTCGATAAAGTCCCGGCCCCCCGAGTCGCCACTCGTGCGAGCTTCCGCTCCAGGGACGGCAAGCCGATCGACGACGGCATCGCGCTTTACTTTCCCGCGCCGGCTTCCTACACCGGCGAAGACGTGCTCGAGCTGCAGGGTCACGGGGGGCCGGTGGTCTTGCAGATGCTTCTCAGGCGCTGTCTTGAACTTGGCGCGCGCCTCGCGGAGCCGGGCGAATTCACTCGCCGCGCGTTCCTGAACGACAAGATCGATCTGGCGCAGGCCGAAGGCGTCGCCGACCTGATCGAAGCGGCGACCGAGGCGGCCGCGCGCTGTGCGCTCAGATCGCTGCGCGGTGAATTCTCCGAGGTGATCGAGGGGCTCGCAAAGCGGCTTGTCGAACTGCGGATGCTTGTCGAAGCGACGCTCGATTTTCCCGAAGAGGAAATCGAGGTGTCCGACCGGGAGCACGCGCAAGAGCGGATCGGGCAACTGCGCGGCGATCTCGCGCGGGCGCTGGAGCGCGGCCGGCAAGGCAGCGTCCTGCGCAGCGGGCTTCAAGTCGTGCTGGCCGGCCAGCCGAACGTGGGGAAATCGTCGCTTCTCAATCGGCTTGCCGGCGAAGAGCTCGCCATCGTCACGGAAATTCCAGGCACGACAAGGGACACGGTGCGTCAGACCATTCAGATCGAAGGCGTGCCGATGAACATCATCGATACCGCCGGGCTGCGCGACACGGCGGACAAGGTCGAGGCAATCGGCATCGCCCGCACCTGGGACGCCATCGGAAAAGCGGACGTGCTGCTTCTGATCGTCGATGCGCGCGCGGGTATCGGCGCCGCCGATCGAGAGATCGTCACGCGCCTGCCGGGCAAGCTGAATTCCGTCATCGTGTTTAACAAGATCGATCTTACGGGCGAAGCGCCGCGTTCGGAGGAAGGCGCCGACGGCCTCCGCGTCCATGTTTCGGCCAGGACCGGCGAGGGCATCGAAACGCTGCGCCGCGCGCTGCTCGCGCTGGCCGGCTGGCAACCGGGCGGCGAGGACGTGTTCATGGCGCGGGCGCGGCACCTGGCGGCGCTCGCGCGCGTTGCCGAGGCGCTCGAGCGGGCGCAGCAGGCAATGGCACACAGCGAACTCTTTGCCGAGGAACTGCGCATCGCGCAGCGGGAGCTCAACGCCATCACCGGTGAATTCACCGCCGATGATTTGCTGGGGGAAATTTTCTCGCGCTTTTGTATCGGAAAATAATCCGGCGTGCGGCAAAAATGCGGCCGCCCGCGTCAATCGGCCTGCACCCCGGCGCTGCGCACCACCTTACCCCATTTCTGGATTTCCGTTTTGATGAGCGAAGCGAATTCTTCGGGGGATCCGCCGCCGGCCTCATTACCTTCGCTCACGATCCTGTCGCGGATCTCGGGCATTGCAAGCACTTTGTTGATCGCCGCGCTCAACGCGGAAACGATTTCCGCGGGAGTTCCCGCAGGGGCGATCACACCCTGCCAGTTGCTGGATTCGAATCCCGTCACGCCGGCTTCGGCAAGCGTGGGGACGTCAGGCAGGACCGAGAGACGGTGCGCGCTGGTCACCGCCAGTGCCCGCAGCTTTCCGCCCCTGATGCCGGGGAGCGCCGAGTACATCAGCTCAAACATCATCGACACATGACCGCCCATCAGATCGGTGACGGCGGGCGCGCCGCCCTTGTAGGGGACATGGCGTATGTCGATTCCGGTCATTGTCTTGAACATTTCTCCGGAAAGATGATGCGCACTCCCGTTCCCGGAGGAGGCGAAGGTGAGCGCTCCGGGCTTTCCCCTCGCCAATGAGATCAGGTCGTTGACCGACTTCACCGGCAGGGACGGGTTGACCATCAGTACCAGCGGTCCGCGTTCGAGCAACACAACCGGCGCGAGATCCTTGATCGGATCGTAGGGCAAGCTCTTCATCAGCGACAGGTTGACGGCGATCGGGGCGAAATTTCCCATGCCTATGGTGTAGCCATCAGGTGCGGACTTCGCGACGAGGTCGGTGCCGATCACGCCGCTGGCGCCGGGTTTGTTTTCGATGACTACGGGCTGAGTCCAGATCTCCCTCAGCTTGGGCGCGATTTGACGGGCACGATTATCAGCCGATCCCCCCGCAGCGTAAGGTATGATCCAGTGGACGAGCTTTTCCGGGTAAGCGCGCTCGCTCTGCGCCAGCGACGCTGCCGGCACCGCAACGCCCGACACCAATAACAGCAGGAACGTGCGGCGCAACGCGGGGAATCCGGATTTGTACATGATCGTTCGAATCCAACCAATTCGCTGCCACTATCTTAACGCAGCAACACCTCGCGGGTAGCATGGGTGGCGCGCGGCTCAGCCGGCAACGGGCTCCCGCGACCCTTGTCGCGTCCGGCAGGACATGAAGCGCTACCCCGTGGTGAGCGCGCTCCTCGTATGCGGAGCGAGCGGGGCGCTGTTCAGTTTCCTGCGCGCGCCGTTGCCGTGGATGATCGGACCGTTGCTCGGCATGGCCTGCGGCAAATTCGTGGGATTCGATCTGGCCTCGCCGAAGGGCGGGAGAGCGGCCGGACAGCTTGTGATCGGCTGCGCGCTGGGCCTGTATTTCAGCCCCTTGGTCGCGCTGGAAGTCGCGGCGCACTGGTATCTGCTTGTCGCTGCGGCACTGCTCGCCGTGCTGCTCGCCTATGCAAGCGGCTGGTTCCTCTCGCGCAGCGCCGGCCTGGACGCGACTACGGCGTTATTCGCGAGCGTTCCCGGCGGTGCCGCGGAGATGACGATACTCGGGGAACGCTTCGGCGCGCAGTCGGACCGTGTCGTCCTGGCGCAATCGCTGCGGATCCTGCTCGTGGTCGTGATTGTTCCGTTCACCATCGCGGCGGTGGGCGCGCATGGAGCCGATGCCTATGAGCCGCCGCTGCGAGATGTGAGCGTGCAAGGTCTGATTGCATTGCTGGCCATCGCGGTTGCCGCCGGCGGACTGCTCAAGGCGCTGAACATGCCGAATGCGTGGATGCTGGGACCGCTCGCCGCTACGATCGCGCTCACCGTCGCCGAGGTGCGCTTGTCGGCGATGCCGGTGGCGCTGTCCAACGCGGCCCAGGTTCTGATTGGCTGCGCGCTCGGTTCAGGATTCCAGCGCGATTCCTTGAGAACGGCGCCGCGTTTCATGGCCATGGTGTGCATCTCGATTGTGATCGCGATCGTGCTCTCGGCCCTTTTCGGCTGGGGCGTCGCGCTCGCCGGCGCCGTGCCCACGCCCACGATGGTGCTCGCCACCGCGCCGGGCGGCATGGCCGAGATGTGCATTACGGCCAAGGTCCTGCAGCTTGGCGTGCCGCTCGTTACCGCCGCTCATGTGACGCGCGTCATCATCCTGGTGACCACGACCGGCCCGATTTTCCGCCTGGCCCGGCACATGAGGCGAAGGCTGCAAGCGTAAGGTTCGAGACGCCATGGGAATCTTCCATCCGGCGTGTCCGATCGAAAAAGGTCCCGTTTCCCGGGTTATTTTCGCCGCATCGGGATCGTGGTAAAGTTCGCGTCTTCACTATAAAAGACCGGTGGTCGCTGCTTTATCTGACTCCCGGTCGTCCATCGCGAGGCCCCAGTATGAATCAACCTTACGTCCCAGCCATTGATATCGGCGCTCCAGGGTACGTGCAGCACAATGGTGTCAAGGAGTGGGTTGCGCGAATTGCCGCGCTGACCCAGCCCGAGCGCATCTACTGGTGTGATGGGTCGCAAACCGAATACGACCGCCTTTGCGAAGAGATGGTCAGCGTCGGGACCATGAAACGCCTCAATCCGAAGCTTCGTCCCGGTTGTTTTCTTGCGCTGTCGGATCCGAGCGACGTGGCGCGCATGGAAGACCGGACTTTCATCTGCAGCAGGAACAAGGACGATGCCGGTCCGACCAACAACTGGACCGACCCGCGCGAGATGCGCGCGACGCTGGAGAAGTTGTTCGAAGGCTGCATGCGCGGCCGCACCTTGTTCGTCGTTCCCTACTCGATGGGGCCCCTCGGTTCACACATCGCCCATATCGGCATTGAGCTCAGCGATTCGCCCTATGTCGTGGTCAGCATGCGTGTGATGACGCGCATGACAAAAAAGGTCTGGGAGATTCTGGGTCCGGACCGTCCCTTCGTTCCCGGGGTCCACTCGGTGGGCGCGCCCTTGATAGACGAAAACGGCGCGCGGCGAAAGAATGTGCCCTGGCCGTGCAATGGCGAGCACAAGTACATTGTCCATTATCCCGAGACCAAGGAGATATGGTCGTTCGGCTCGGGCTACGGCGGCAACGCGCTTCTCGGCAAGAAATGCTTCTCGCTGCGCATTGCGTCGGTGATGGGCCGGGAGCAGGGCTGGCTGGCGGAACACATGCTGATCCTCGGCGTCAGTTCGCCGGACGGGCAGAAATCCTACGTCAGTGCGGCATTTCCTTCTGCCTGCGGCAAAACCAATTTCGCCATGCTGATCCCGCCGCCCGCGTTCAAGGGCTGGAAAGTGTCGACCATCGGCGAGGATATTGCGTGGCTCAAGCCCGGCAAGGATGGCCGCTTCTATGCCATCAACCCCGAAGCGGGGTTCTTCGGCGTCGCGCCCGGAACCTCGGACAGGACCAACCCCAACTGTATGGCGATGGTGAAGCGGAACACCATTTTCACCAATGTCGCCATGACCCCGGACGGCGACGTATGGTGGGAAGGAATGACCGAAAAGCCACCGGCAAAGCTCATCGACTGGCAGGGCCAGGAATGGACCCCCGAGTGCGGAAGAAAGGCAGCGCATCCCAATTCCCGGTTCACGGTTCCGGCATCACAGTGTCCTTCGATAGATTCCGAGTGGGAAAATCCGGACGGCGTGCCGATCTCGGCGTTCATCTTCGGCGGCCGCCGCTCTGATACCGTGCCGCTCGTGGCGGAGTCCTTCGATTGGGACGCGGGGGTTTACATGGCCGCGACCATGGGTTCGGAAACCACCGCTGCCGCGACCGGCAAGGTCGGCGTGGTGCGGCGCGATCCGATGGCAATGCTCCCCTTCATCGGCTATAACGCCGGCGATTATTTCAAGCACTGGCTGACGCTCGGTCGGTCGCTGTCCAAGCGCCCCCGCATCTTCTGCGTCAACTGGTTTCGCACCGATGCCAATGGAAAATTTGTCTGGCCCGGATTCGGCGAGAACATGCGCGTGCTGAAATGGATCGTCGAACGCTGCCAGGGCAAGGCGCATGCGCTCGATACGCCGATCGGCCGCGTCCCCGAATTTATGGACCTCGATTGGAAGGGGCTCGAAAGCTTCGGCGGCGAGCGCTTCCGTCAGGTGACCTCGATCGAGCCGGATTCCTGGAAAAAGGAACTGCAAGCGCAAGACGAACTCCTGGTGCTGCTGGGCACCCGGTTGCCGCGCGAGTTGGTCTCGAGGCGGGAAGCCCTGGGGCGAGCGCTCGGCTGAGGCCGCTTTTCATTCAGGGGAAAGGCCGTCCCAGGACGGCCTTTTTCATTTTGAGGCACTCGGGATCATTCGATCCAATGACTGAAAAACATTTATATACAATGAGATAGCATCAGGACTCGGTTCCGGGCGCATGACCCGGGGCCAACGGGGATGACTGCGTGGATTTCCGGTGAGCAAGCTGTGAGAATCCGGTGCATGGACTGTGGATCGGCGGGTGGAAAACGTGTGGATCCGCGGTGAGCTTCCTGTGGATCCCTAGTCGCGGGCCCCCGGAGTGCTGGTGCCGCTGTTCCACGTGAAACATCGGGGTGGGCGGGGAGCCGTCGCCGAGCCGGTCCGAGGCGACCCTCAAGGTCGAATCCGGGCTGCAATGTTCCACGTGGAACGCTGTCTTTCGCCCTGAAATACCGCTAAAATTCGCTTCCTTCCCGATCTGTCTTTTTGGCGAGATGCAGTTCCCCACCCGGTTCGACGTCATCGTGGTCGGTGGCGGCCACGCCGGCACCGAGGCGGCGCTCGCCTCCGCGCGCGCCGGCTGCAGCACGCTGCTCCTGACTCACAGCCTCGAGACGCTGGGTCAGATGTCGTGCAATCCGTCTATCGGCGGCATTGGCAAGGGCCATCTGGTCAAGGAAGTCGATGCGCTGGGCGGGGCCATGGCGATCGCTGCGGATGAGGCCGGCATTCAGTTCCGCGTCTTGAATTCCTCCAAGGGCCCGGCCGTGCGCGCAACCCGGGCGCAAGCCGATCGCGTGCTGTACCGGAGCGCCATACGCTCGCGTCTCGAGAACCAGTCCAATCTGACCCTGTTCCAGCAGGCGGTGGATGACTTGACGCTGGAAGGCGATCGCGTGACGGGGGTGCTCACGCAGCTGGGCATTCGTTTTTCCGGACGCGCCGTGGTGCTCACGACCGGAACCTTTCTCTCCGGGCTCATTCACGTGGGCTTGACGCACTATCAGGCGGGCAGGGCAGGAGATCCGCCGTCGATCAGCCTGGCGGCGAGACTGCGGGACTTGAAACTGCCCGTGGGACGCCTGAAGACCGGCACGCCGCCGCGCATCGACGGACGCACTATTGATTTTTCGGTGATGAAGGTGCAGCCCGGCGACGAGCCGGTCCCGGTGTTCTCGTTCCTGGGCACGCCCGCGATGCATCCGCGCCAGTTGCCGTGCTGGTTGACCCAGACCAATGCGCGCACCCACGAGATCATCCGCGGCGGGCTGGACCGCTCGCCCATGTACACCGGGGTGATCGAAGGTATCGGCCCGCGCTACTGCCCCTCGATCGAGGACAAGATCCACCGTTTCGCATCCCGGCAGAGCCACCAGATCTTCCTCGAGCCGGAGGGCCTGAGCACCCACGAGTTCTACCCGAACGGGATCTCGACCAGTCTGCCCTTCGACGTGCAGCTCGAATTGGTCCGGAGCATCCGGGGGCTCGAGAACGCGCATGTTCTGCGGCCCGGCTACGCCATCGAGTACGACTATTTCGACCCGCGCAACCTCAAGTCCTCGCTGGAGACGAAATCGATCCGCGGCCTGTACTTCGCCGGGCAGATCAACGGCACGACCGGCTACGAAGAAGCCGCCGCGCAAGGCCTGCTCGCAGGCGTCAATGCGGCGCTGCAGGTTCAGCAGAAGAATCCCTGGTGCCCGCGGCGCGACGAGGCCTATATTGGAGTGCTCGTCGACGACCTGATCACCCGCGGCGTGTCCGAGCCCTACCGCATGTTCACCAGCCGCGCCGAGTACCGCCTCATGCTGCGCGAGGACAACGCCGACCTGCGGCTTACCGAGACAGGTCGCAGGCTCGGTCTGGTGGAGGATGCCCGCTGGGATGCGTTCAACCGCAAGCGCGATGCGATTGCGCGCGAGCAGGAACGGTTACAACGCACCTGGGTCACTCCGAAGTCCTTGCCGGCCGATGATGCCGAGCGCGTGCTGGGCAAACAGATCGAGCGCGAATACTCGCTCATGGATCTGCTGAAGCGGCCGGGCGTGACCTACGCTTCGCTTTCGAGTCTTCCGGGCACGGGAACCTCCGTGACCGAACCCGCCGTGGCCGAGCAGATCGAGATCCAAGCCAAATACCAGGGCTATATCGCGCGCCAGCAGGACGAAGTGGAGCGCCAAGGACATTGCGAGACGCTCGAGTTGCCGCCCGAACTCGACTACCGTACGGTGCGCGGCTTGTCGATCGAGGCGCAGCAGAAGCTGAACCAGCACAGGCCCGGGACCCTGGGCCAGGCCTCGCGCATCTCGGGCGTGACGCCGGCAGCCATCTCGTTGCTGCTGGTCCACCTGAAGCGACACGCGGGCAGGACCGAAAGATCGGCGGCATGAGCGCCGGCGAGGCCACGCGGAGCCAGGCCGATCTCGGCAAGCGGCTCGAACGCGGACTCGCCGAGCTTGGCATGGGACTCGATCAAGAAGCCCGCCTCAGGCTGCTCGATTTTCTCGCGCTCCTGGAAAAATGGAACCGCGTCTATAACCTGACGGGGATACGGGAGGCTGAAAGCATGGTCAGCGCTCATCTGCTGGATTGCCTCGCCGTCGCGCCCTATATCGGCGATGGACGAGTGCTGGACGTAGGCAGCGGGGCCGGCCTGCCCGGGATCCCGCTCGCCATCGCCAGGCCGGAGCTGCAGGTCACGCTGCTCGACAGTAACCAGAAGAAGGCGGCTTTCCTGAGGCAGGGGGTCGCCGAATTGCGGCTGAAAAACGCGAGCGTCGCCTGCGAGCGCGTCGAAAACTGGCGACCCACGGAGCGATTTGACTGCATCATCTCGCGCGCGCTCGACGGGCTCGCTGAATTCGTGGGGCTCGCGCAGCATCTCCTGGTGCCCGGGGGTGTGTTCGCCGCGATGAAGGGCGTATATCCGTCCGAAGAGATCGAGCGCCTGCCGCAGGAGTTCCGCGTAAAACAGGTGTTGCCTCTTGCCGTGCCGGGGCTTGACGCCGCCCGGCATCTCGTCCTCGTCGAACGTGCATGACCCGGATCCTCGCGGTCACCAACCAGAAGGGCGGGGTGGGAAAGACCACGACCAGCGTCAATCTCGCCGCGAGTCTGGCGCAGTCCGGCATGCGCGTGCTGCTCGTCGATCTCGATCCGCAGGGCAACGCCACCATGGGCAGCGGCATCGACAAGCGCAACCTCAAAGCAACGGTGTACCAGGTGCTGCTCGGGCTCGCGACCGCGGAATCGGTGAGGCAAAAATCGGAAGCCGGCGGCTACGACGTGATACCCGCCAACCGCGATCTCGCCGGAGCGGAGGTGGAACTGGTCGAGCTGGAGAACCGCGAAACGCGCCTGAAAGCCGCGCTGGAGACGCTCGCGGAGGCTTACGACTTCATCCTGCTCGACTGCCCGCCTTCGCTCAATCTGCTGACGCTCAACGCGCTGGTCGCCGCCGATGCGGTAGTGATTCCCATGCAATGCGAATACTACGCGCTCGAGGGATTGTCGGATCTCGTCAATACCATAAAGAAGGTGCGCCAGCACCTGAACCCCAAGCTCGAAATCGAAGGCTTGCTGCGCACGATGTTCGATTCGCGCAATACGCTCGCCCTGCAGGTTTCCGCGCAGCTGGAGCAGCACTTCGGTGACAAGGTCTATTCCACCGTGATTCCGCGCAACGTGCGCCTGGCCGAAGCGCCGAGCTTTGGCGTTCCGGCGGTCAATTTCGACAGCGCTTGCAGGGGCTCGCAGGCCTATGTCGAGCTTGCCGGCGAAATACTGAGCCGCAACGGGCTCGTTGCAGAGGGTCGCCCCTCATGAAACTGAAAGGACTCGGACGTGGATTGGACGCGCTGCTCGACAGGGACGCAACGGGCGCCGCCGCGGGCGAATCGCAGGCTACGCTGGATGTAAATCAGCTGGAGCGCGGCAAATATCAGCCGCGCACGAAGATGGACGAAGCCTCGCTGCAGGAACTCGCGCTCTCGATCAGGAAGCAGGGGCTGATGCAGCCGATCCTGGTACGGCCGCTGGAAAACGATCGCTACGAGATCATTGCGGGCGAGCGGCGCTGGCGCGCCGCGAAAATCGCGGGCCTGGCCGAAATTCCGGTGGTGATACGCAATGTCCCGGACTCTGCCGCGCTGGCCATGTCCTTGATCGAAAACATCCAGCGCGAGGATCTCAATCCGCTCGAGGAAGCGAACGGCGTGCAGCGGCTCATAGCGGAATTCAAGCTCACCCACCAGGAAGCGGCCGAGGCCATAGGCCGGTCACGCGCTGCGACCACCAACCTGCTGCGCCTGCTGAACCTGCAAAAGGCCGTGCAGCAGTTCGTCTTCGACAGCAAGCTGGAGATGGGCCACGCCCGCGCCCTGCTTGCGCTCGAGGGCCGCCGCCAGGAAGAGGTCGCGAAAAAAGTGGCCGACCGCGGAATGTCGGTGCGTCAGACCGAGCAGCTTGTCCACGACCTCCTCAATCCGAAGACCAAACGCAAAGTCCGCGCCGACCGCGACCTCGCGCGCCTCGAGGAAGAGCTGTCGGAGAAATTGGGCACGACGGTCGAAATCAAGCCGGGGAAAAAGGGCGCCGGCAAGCTGGTGATCCGCTATGCAAGCGTGGATCACCTGGATGATCTCCTTTCCAGGATTCGGCGCCGGTAACGGGTTATTTTCCGGCGAGCTGGCCCAGCACGCCGGTCCAGGCGGCAGCGAGATTGCCCAGATCATAGCCGCCCCCGCCGAATACCATCAGCCGCCCGTTTGCCGTATCGTCGGCGAGCGCCAGGAGTGTCTTTGCCGCATGGGCATGCGCGGCGGGCGACAGATTCAGGTGCGCAAGGGGGTCCCCGGCCAAGCTGTCGGCGCCGGCCTGCAGGATGAGGAACTGCGGCCTGAAGCGCCGAAGATGATCGAGAGCGCGCTCCCAGGCGGCGAAAAATTCCTTGTCGCCCGCCCCCGGCGGCAATGGAATATTGAGCTTGGTGCCCCTGGCCGCGCCTGCGCCGGTCTCGTGCGCGAAACCCGTGCCGGGATAGAGAAAGCGCCCGTCTTCGTGAATGTCCACGAAGATCAGATCCGGATCGGATTCATAGCTGTAGAACACGCCGTCGCCATGGTGCACGTCGATGTCCACGTAGGCGAGGCGCGCAATCCCGTATTGCGAGCGTAGCGTGTCGATGATCATGCCGAGATCGTTGAACACGCAAAACCCCGCCGCCTGATCCCGGCGCGCGTGGTGCATGCCGCCGATGGGCTGAAACGTGCGCAGTGCCTCGCCCGCCATGATCCGGTGCAGGCCTTCGAGCGCGCTGCCGGCAACGGCCGAGGCCGCCTCAAACACGCCCGGAAACGCCGGCGTGTCGCCATGATCAAGATACCCGTTGCCGATGCGCGACCCGGTCTCGACGCGCTTCACATGGCTCTCGCTGTGGAACCGCAGCAGCTCCTCGCGCGTCGCGACCCGCGGCGCCGCGACGGTTATTTTCCTGTCGAGGCCCTGCTTACGCGCCTCGTTCCAGAATGCGCCCTGGCGGTCGATGGAGAACGGATGGCCGTCGGGAAAGCCGTAATTCCCGAGCGCTTCACCGACGAAAAGCAGCACTTCGGATTTCATGGCCCGTTGTCCTCGTCAGATTTCCCGCGGCCTGCCGGCCGGGCGGGCGGGTCGGCGCCGGTTTCGCACCTGCATTGTGCTCAGAAATTTCCGGTGAGCGCAACGCGGATGCTGCGCGGCTCGGCGGAGTGAAAATGAATGTCGTCGACCCCGGTCCTCCCGTCGCTGCAGGTTGAGGCGGCGGAATCGGTGCTCAGCCGCGAGCAGTAGAAGTAGTCAATATCCTTCGCTTGCCGGTTGAACAGATTGAACACATCGAAGTTGAGCCTCAGGCGCTTGTCCAGTTTGTAGGACGTGCGCAGCGAAACGAGGGTCGAGGACTGGGAACGCACGCTGTTGTCCTCGATTAACGGCCGCGGGCCGAAGTAGCGCAGGTGACCGCTGAACGACCAGCGGCCGAAGTCGTTCAGCGTCATCCCCAGCGAGGCAACCCTGTCGATGGCTCCTGGAATGTAGTTCCCGGCTGGATCGCTGTCGGTGAACTGAGCACGCGACACCGACAAGTCGAGATCCACGATCAGCCAGGGCTTCGGAATGTAGCGGTTGGACCATTCGATGCCGCGCCGCAGGCTCGGCCTGCTCGCCTCGGTGGTGCCGGCATCGCCCGCGAATACGAGCTCGGAGGCGAGCTCCAGGCGCCAGAGCGAGAGCGAGGACTGCAGGCCGGAAATCGCCTCCGTTCGCACGCCGACCTCGGCGCCCTTCGATTTCACCAGCGCCGGCACTTTCTGCGGTGGATTTTGCGCGGTCGGGTTGGTGGGGTCGACCGTAATAGTCGTGCCCCGAGCGTCATTGCTGTGGAAACCCTGGCCGTAATTGATGAAGTATTCGGTCTTGGCGAAAGGACCGAAGATGAAATTCAGCTTGGGCGACGTGATCTGATCGTTGGTCGTGCCCGAATTCTCGGCGCGGTCGCTATTGACCCTGGCGTTGTAAAAGTCTTCGCGAATGCCCGCGACGGCGCGGAAGGATTCGCTCCACTGCAGCGTGTTTTCATAGTACAGGCCGAGCCCGGTCTGATTGACCCGGTCCACGCGAACCGTGCCTTGTTGCTGCCGGGCGGTCGTGTTGTATAACGCGACATTGATATTGTCACGGCGCAGGTCCATGCCAAACTTGTTGATCACCTGCCTTTCGCCCCACTTGTCCGTCAGGATCCAGCTGGGACTCATTCCGAAAACGGTGCGATCGTCGAACTGCTCGAACTGGTCGCTCTTGATCGGATCGGTCGCGTCGGTGGGATGGTCCAAGAAAAAGGTAAAGTTGGAAAACAGTTTTAGTTTGTACTTGATGGCGTAAGCGTCGAAATGGAATTCGCCGTTCCCGATCGCCTTGTGCCGGTCGAGCGACAGACTGTAACGCGAGGACTCGCCACCGTCGGTGGGATCGATCGCGCCGAAGCGCGAGATCAATCCCTGGTCCACGGCGCGCTGCGGAATTTGGTCGGTCGCGTTCCATTTGCCGGTGTAGGCCATGCCGGTTAAAGAAAAGCCGTCGGCGTTGCTGCCGTGGCTGAAGCGCAGCACGCCGTTCAGCTTCCTGTAGTCTTCCGGGTTGTCCCAGGGCCCGTTGTTATGGAACGCCTCGAAGCCGTAGAGCAGGGTCCCCGGCCCGGCGTCGAAGGAATTCGCGACGAGCGCCCGGCGATAGTCACCGCTTCCCGCGCTGATAGATGCGATTCCCTGCTTGAGCTTGGAAGCGTAGTAAATATCGGCAGCGCCGGCGGAAGCGAAATCGCCTTCCTCGGCGAAGTACGGGCCTTTCTTGTAGGAGATGCGGGAGACCAACTCCGGAATGAGGAAGTTGAGGTCGGAATAGCCTTGCCCGTGGGCGTGTGTCGGCATGTTGACCGGCATGTGATCGACCGTGGTGCGAAAATCCGTACCATGGTCGAGATTGAAGCCGCGTAGAAAATACTGATTGGCTTTGCCGTCGCCGCTGTGCTGGGTGATGATCACGCCGGGAACGTACTCCAGCACTTCCCCGGCTCTTTGCATCGGCCGCGCCTCGATCAGCGCGGGGGTGATATTGCCCTGGCTCGCCGCGTCGGACGTGCCGACGCTGTTTTCGTAATGGCCGATGACGCGGATTTCATCGGCTTTCTCGGCCTCCTGCGTGAGTCCCTGAATCGGAGCGAACGCGGAGGCGAGGGCGGCGAGGGCGGCGAGCGATTTCCTGACGGTCATTGAGGCCTGTCTGCCGAAAAAAATTTTCTTGTTCTTCCCCGCCCGTGGCGTGAGGCGTGCGCTTCCTCGCGCGCCGGAAAAACGAGGCGTGTATATTGATTGTTCGGTCGAATTTGATCAAGTCCGGGCCCGCGCCTAATAGAGCGCCGATCAAGAAGAGGCTCCGCGTCTTCGACCGCATGCGGGTCCCGAACAGCGTGATCTTCCGTTACGACATGAGCGAAAACTGGGTCAAGGTCGCCGACTACTCGGAAGTCCCGGAAGACAGCACCTTGCTCGTCGATCTCGGCGCGGAGCCCGTGTGCCTGTACAACCTCGGCGGAAAGATATTCGCGACGCACGACACCTGCACCCACGGTCAGGCGAGCCTTGCCGACGGCTTCATCGAAGGCGAGGAGATCGAATGCCCGCTGCACCAGGGAAGATTCAGGATCGCCACTGGCAAGGCGGTAGGCGTGCCCTGCACGGAAGACATCCGCGTCTATGCGGTGAAAATCGACAATGGCGCCGTGCTGCTGAAGGAATAAAAGTGATACCGGCCCGGCGAAAAAAGGTTGCGCAACTTCCGACGTGAGTTCTAACGCACTCGGCGCAGACCGCCTGTCCCTTATTCCGGCCGGATGCGGGCGTCGCCGGCGATCTTCGCGTATTTCGCCAGCTCGGTCTTCATGACCTCGAGCAATTGCTCGGGCGTGCTGCCGACCGCCTCGAGCCCGACCGTGTTCAGCCTCTCCTTGACGATCTGTGGGTCGCGGACGACGCGGTTGATCTCGGTGTTGAGGCGATTGATGATCGGACGCGGCGTGCCCGCCGGCGCCATGACGCCCAGCCAGACGTCGACCGCGTAGCCCGCCAGCGGCCCGGCCTCTGCGATGGTCGGTACTTCGGGCAGGATCGCCGTGCGCGAGGACCCCGCCATCGCGATCGGGCGCAGCTTTCCGGACTTGAAGTGAGGCAACAGCGAGTTCACCGCCGCGATGGTGAAATCGATCTCCCCGGACAGAAGCGCCGGGATGATCCCGGCCGAACCCTTGTAGGGAACGTGAATGACGTTGATTCCCGTCATCGAGCGCAGCAGCTCGACGGCGAAATGATGCGGCGCTCCGATGCCGGCGGTGCCGTACGTCAGCGGTCGCTGTGATGCTTTCGAGTACGCGATGAATTCCTTCAGCGTGTGCACCGGCATGCTCGAGTTCACGGTCAATCCGAACGGAATCGTCGCCACAAGCGAAATCGGCTCGAAGTCCTTGATCGGGTCGTAGGGAAGCTTGGCGACCACGGCCGCGCTCATAACGTGCGCCGATTCCGACATCAGGATGGTGTATCCGTCGGCGGGCGCTTTTGCGACGAAATCGCGCGCGATGTTGCCCGCCGCGCCGGGTTTGTTTTCGACTACGAGCGGCTGGCCGAGCACCGGCTGCAGGCGCTCGGCGAGCAGACGCGAAAGATAGTCGGGCGAGCCGCCCGGCGGCAGCGGCACCATTAAGCGGATGGGACGGTTCGGCCACGGGCCGCTCTGCGCCGCGGCTTCGCCCACCGCCGCCAGCGAGAGCAGCGCGCACAGGGCTGCGGTGATCAGGATTCGCGTGTTCATTTTCCTTCCCGTCGTCGACGCGCTTCGCTCAGCGCTTCTGGCTCGCGGACGAGCCGGCCATGTTGGTGTCGTAGCCCGGTTGGACCCGCACGTCGACGACGCACACTGCGCCTGCCTGCACGGCTTTGATGCCGCGCTCGATTGCGGGCTTCAGCTCCGCTGCTTTCGTGACCGGCCCGATGCCTTCCGCGCCCTGTGAGCGCGCCATCATGGCGAGATCGATGTCCGGGTCGCCGATTCTCTGGCCGATCCACTTGTTCTCGACCGGACGGGAGCGCTCCTTCGCGACGCGCTCTTGGTGCATCTCGTCGTTGAAGAATGAGCGGTTGTTCGCAATCAGGATGAGGCAGGGAATTCCGTAATGCGCTGCGGTCCACAACGAGGTCGCGCTCATCAAGAAATCGCCGTCGCCCATGATGGCGACCGGAAGCCTGCCGCTGCCTTTCAAGGCGAGCGCCGCGCCGACCGTGATGCCGGGGCCCGCGCCGACGCCGCCGCCGCCCTCGGAACCGATGTAGTCGAGCGGATGGCGGAAATGCCGGTAGGCGCCGTTCCAACCCAGCGGCAGCCGGGTAATGCACAGGTCGATGTTTCGGGTCGCCGCGTTCAGAGTATCCGCCAGAGAGCGGATCGATACCACGTCGGGCGCTGAATCCGGCAGCGTCACGAGCCCGGCGGTTGCGGCGGCGGGGCGAGACTTTACCGCGTCAAGCAGCAACGGCAGCGCGGCGTCTGGCTCGCACATCATGTAGACATCCACCGGCGGCAGCCCCTGGTAGTCCATGCTCCAGCCACGGTGTACGTGCGCATCGGGCGAAACCTGGATGATCTTCGCGCCGACGGCGTCCGCGCCCCAGGTCTGCTTGAGCGTCCCGGCGAGATCGTTCCAATCGAGCGAAAGCACGACATCGGCTTCGCGCAGCCTCTGCGCCGCCGCGGGCGAGAGGAAAGTCGCCGGCGGCGCGGCGTGCAGCGGATGATCGGTGGGAAACGCCGCGCCCATCTTGATGTCTGTGAAGACTAGCGCCTGCAGTTTCTCGGCGAACGCGACGCGCTGTTTCCAGCCGGCTTCGCTTCTGGACACGCGCCCGGCGAGGATCGCCGGATGTTTCGCGCCGGAAAGAAGTTTTGCCGCGGTCTCGACGAGATGCGCGGCCGGCAGCACCGGCTCGGGCGCGCGAAACCGCCTGGCGTCGGGAAGCGGCGGGAGCGTACCGACTTTCGCCTCCTGCAGCGCGGCGTCGAGGTTGACGTAAGTCGGGCCGCGCGGCGCGGTGTTCGCGATCTGCGCAGCGCGCAGCAAGGCCTCGTACGCAGCGGGGACCGAGCCGGGCTGGTTGTCCCACTTGGTGTAATCGCGAACCAGCGCACCCTGGTCCGAGGCGGTGTGGATCCAGTCGATCCACGGCCGGCGCTTCGCGGCGTCCCAGGGTCCGGTCGCGCCGAGAATCAGCATCGGCACGCGGTCGCACCAGGCGTTGAAGATTCCCATCGTCGCATGCATCAGCCCGACGTTGGAATGCACGACCGCGCCCATCATCTTGTCGCTGGCCTTGGCGTAGCCCTGGGCTATCGCTACGGCTGATTCCTCGTGCAGGCAGAGCAGCATCTGCGGCCGCGTGTTGCCGAGGTAGTTGACGAGGCTGTCGTGCAGCCCGCGGTAGCTCGCGCCCGGATTGAGCGCGAGGTAGGGAATGTCGAGCGCGCGCAGCATCGCGGCGATCGCGTCGCTGCCCCAGACTTCTTTCTGCTCAGGGCTGGCTACGGGCACCTCGGCGCGGACGCCAGAAGCGAAGTCTTCCTTGGCGTTCATGAGTGCTCCATTCTGGACTGATGCGTGCGGCGACACAGCCGCGGCGAGGCGATCATAGCTTGCTTGAGATTGATCGCGCAATCAGCCTCGCCATCGGGAAGTGTCTCGATTGAATTCGAACGTCGTGTTTCGGCCGAGGCTGTGTGAAAACTCCGGGAATCAGTTTTTTCGGGGGTGTTCGACCCCTTACCCCGATCGAGAAAATCGAATACGGCGCAATCTGAGAGGTCTGACTTCTTGTTCGTTGCTTTCGCGATGAGTTTCCACACAGCCTCGGCCAATAGCGGACTTTCGAGCAGATTCCGGCCGCGCCGCCGATGCGTTTCTTAAGAATTTCTCTACTAGAAGACTAGCCTAGCTCATTCCTTGATTTGGCCCACCCCCCCGCCCATCATCTGCAGCGACTCATGCGCCACGTCGAATCCTGCCTTTTAGCGGAACGCTTTAGTCTTCGGGCTTATTCTTTATCTTCACACCCGTGGCGCTAAATCCGCAAATGCGCGTAAAGGGGCCGATGGCAGAGAACGTGAAAGTCGTTAGACTTGCAGTCGTGTTTTTAATGAAAATCATCTTGTCGTGGATGCGGCCGGTAGCCACACCACCGCCGGTCGAGGTGAAAGTCTGGTTGGCTGTGGGTCCCGTAAGTATTGATCCGGCACAGGATTCCTGCTGCGAGAACGTATTATCCTCGTTGACCTGATATGTGCCGCTACAAGTAAACACTTGCTCGGCAATCGGAAATTGGCCAACGCCAGCCTGGTTCGCGAACAAGGCCATCGCCCGGCCCGCGGACGTGAACGTGCCATCCCCGTTGAAGGTCTGGACGCTCTCGATGATTGAGGTCTGGAGGGATGTCGGGCTCAGCGCCTGAAGTGCGGGGGGAGCGAATCCGGCCTGGGATTGCGCGCAGATGCGCGTGGTGGTAACGGCGTACTCGCCTTGCAATTTGCCGTTGAAATCTTGGGCATCGGCCAGCGAGATGAGTAATAGAGATACGGGTAGTACAAAGGAGATCAGATAAGTAGAGCGCATGAGAGTCCCCCTTGGGTTTATCGGCGTGTCACGCAAATTCTCGGTGCTGCGACGTTTTCGAAACTAATGCAAGAGAGTAAAAAATACGCTCGTCCTACCCTTGAGTCAAATGAGCCAGCTGCTGGCGTATTGGTTCCCCAATATTTCCCGTAGGGGTTTACCTGATTCAAGAAGAAGTTGCCGCCATTCGTTGGACGAGTCCCTGGATAGGCCAGGGTCGGACGGGCGTGCGATGGGCGTCACCTATTGCGGCTTCCCCGGAGACAAAAGCTCGATTTATTGAACGTCCGCTTTGGGTCCAGGCTGTGTGAAAACTCCGAAAATCAGTTTTTTCGCGGGTGTTCGACCCCTTACCCTGAACGAGAAAATCGAATACAGCGCAATCTGAGAGGTCTGACTTCTTCTTCGTTGCTTTCGCGATGAGTTTTCACACAGCCTCGGTCGTTAGCCGAAATTCAAATTGAGATACTACCCGCCATCGTGAAGTGAGTCGGTTCGCCCTTGCACCCGATGCGGAACCTGTAAATTCATTTTTCCGGCGAGTCGAGCATTCCCACGGCGGCGAAGAGCGCCGTGACCGCCTCGCGCGAGAGGTTGCGCGTGATGAACACGATCCGCGAGCGGCGGTCCTCGCCCGACCAGGATTCGAGCGTGACCGGCGGGTGGAAGATGTGCTGCGCGCCCTGGACGACCACGGGGCCGGGCTCGCCCGCAACGTTGATCAGACCCTTCACGCGCAGCAGGTCGCGGCCGCGCAAAGAAGTCAGCACCTGCACCGCCGCCGCGAATGTCTCCCAGGTGAAAGGCTGGTCGAACCAGAGGCAGAAGGACCGGATCGAGGCGTCGTGGCCCCCCGCCCGGACGCGCTCGCGTAGATAAGCGCCTGCTGCCGCAGGTTCATCCGCGCCGGAGGGAGCGAGCCAGCGATTCAGATCCTGGAGCGTTGCGCGCGCGCTCGTCGGGCCGACATCGCGCAGGAAGGCCACGTCGACCTCGCCGTTCACCGCGATCGTGCGCGCGGCGTAAGGGTTCATCGCCTGCAACCGCTCTTCCAGGGCCGCAACGGCACCGCGCTTGGCGATGTCGCTCTTGGTGATGACGATGCGGTCGGCAACCGCGGCCTGCTTCGCCGCTTCGGGCGCGGTGTCGAGGTTGTCCATGCCGTTCACCGCATCGACGAGCGTGATGACGCAGTCGAGCCGGTACTGCGCGCCCAGCAACCCGTCGGTTTGAAGCGTGTGCAGGACCGGCACCGGGTCGGCGAGCCCCGTGGTCTCGATGAACACGCGGTCGAAGTCGATCACCTCGCCCGCGCGCCGCTTGATGAAAAGCTCGCGCAGCGTCTCCTGCAGATCGGTGCGCACCGTGCAGCACAGGCAGCCGTTGGAGAGCAGTGTCATCTGCTCGGAGGACGCGGCGAGAAGCTCGTGATCGATGCCGACCTCGCCGAATTCGTTGATGATCACCGCGGCGCGGTTCATGCCGGGATCGCGCAGGAGATGCTTGAGCAGCGTGGTCTTGCCGCTGCCGAGAAAACCCGTGATCAGGCTGACGGGCAGCTTGCCTGCCAGAGGGTCGCGTCTGCCGCTCTCGGTCTGCGCGGGCGCTTGCATTATTGAGTATTCCGAAGATGGATAACAAATGTTCGTCGTCCCCGCGAAAGCGGGGACCCAGTGTCTTTCCGATAGAGACGCTGGATTCCCGCTTGCGCGGGAATGACGGTTGTTAAAGTTGCGCGGGTATTTTGCAACAAGCTGTTATAGCGTCATCTCGAGTATGTACAGGCCGCCCGAAAAGCGGTCGACGGTAAAGACCAGCCCGCGGTCGTCGACGTAGACGTCGTTCAGCTGTATCGCTCCGGCGGGCGAAAGCGTCGGAGCGCCGGGAACAAAATAGGCGACCTCCCGAGGCTGATAGGGGTTGCTCACGTCGAAGGCGCGCACGCCGCCGTTGAAGAACGTGCCGACGATGATATTTTCCGAACGCCACGATCCGGGCACGGGCAGGTTCTCGTGCAGGTTGTGCGCGCCGAAACGCCCGCCGCGGCGAGCGAACGCATCGAGGGACGGCATGGGGAAGGTACTGATGGGCACGGGGTTGCTCTCGACGCGCGCATCGACCACCCATACCAGCTTCGGATAGTCCGCGCCGTCGTTCTTGATGCATTCGTCGCTGACGATCAGCAGTCCGCGTTCGAGGAGCGGCAGCACGGTGTGCGTGAAGCCGTTGAAAGGCGGCGAATAGCGCCAGTTCGAAATCATTTTCGGGCGTGACTTGTCCGAGATGTCGAGGATCACCGCGCCGCCGTCGATGTAGCCGACGTAGGCGCGGTCGGGGCGTTTCGGATAGACGTTGGTGTTATGCGCTCGAAAGCCGGCGTCGAACTTCGGATGCCGCGGCAGCGGCGGCGCTGCGTCGCCCACGCGCGTGCCGGGCAGCCACCAGCGTCCCGCCTCGGCCGGCTTCGCCGGATTGCGCACGTCGATGATGCGGTAGAACTGGTCGTCGTTCGGATGGGTCGGCTGGAAGTCCGCCGCGCCGCCCGCCAGATGCACGAATTCCCCGTCCACGAACCACACCGCGTGCACGCCGCGCGAGTGCGGGCCCGAGGCGTCGAAGTGCGAGATCAGTTTCGGTTTTTCCGGCGTGCTGATGTCGAACAGGTCGAACCCGGCGGGCTTCAGTCCCACGGTGCTAGTCTGATAGGCGACTGCCATCACGTCGCCGACGACGTCGAGCGAATTGGAGCGCACCTTTGCATGCGGCAGCTCGGTCTGCACCACGACGCTCGGCTTGCGCGGATCGGTCACGTCCACCGCGGTGAAATTTTTCGGCGCCGATTCGTGCGCAAGCCACAGGATGCGCCGCTGGTCGCGCGTGAGCTGCATCCCCATGCCTTCGCCGATGCCGCCGAATCCCTGCAGCTCGTGGTGGGA
>JBGPYQ010000149.1:0-8269 GCA_041493345.1 Gammaproteobacteria bacterium
CCGGTCATGGACGGCGACACGCTCACCGGAGTGATTTCCTTCCGTGACGTCGCCAAGGCGGTGCTCGAGGAGCAGGAGTTCGAGAACCGGATGCTGAAGGGCTACATCAAGAACTGGCCGCAATGACGGTTTTTCCCCTGCCCCCGGAGGGGTGATCCGGGATTTCAGCAGGCCCGCCGCCGGCGACGGACGTTTTCCAGGTTTCCGCGCGGCTGGCGGGGACCAGCCCGGGGGTCGGGTGAACTCTCGTATTTCACGACGCCTTTTTCTCGCCGGAGCCGGCGCGCTCGGTCTGGGCGCAGCCGCAGTCGCATGGCGCCATTGGCCGGAGCAGGGGCTCCTGAATCCGTGCCTGGCGGCGCTGCCGCCCGAGTTGGCCGGGCACGAACTGGTGCGCGCCGCCTGGGACGGCCTCGACCCCGCGCAATGCTGGGACGCGCACGTCCACCTCCTCGGCACCGGCGACTCCGGCAGCGGCGTCGTCATCAACCCCAGGATGGAGAGCCTGCTCAATCCGGTGCAGTACGCTCAGCGGCTTTTTTTCCTCAACGCCGGCTGCGCGCACGACGCGCCGGGCGGCGTCGATCAAAGCTACATCGAGCGCATGCACAACCTGATCGAGGGCATGCGCCCCGGGTTCAAGCTCCTGTTGTTTGCGTTCGACTGCAACGTGACCGAGGCGGGCGAAGTTTCGTGGGAGCGTTCGGGTTTCTACGTGCCGAACCGCTACGCGGCGCAGACCGCGCGCAAGCACCCGCAGGTCTTCGAATGGGTTGCATCCATACATCCCTATCGCCGCGACGCGCTCGAGCGGCTCGAGCAGGCCGTGCGCGACGGCGCGCGGGCGGTCAAATGGCTGCCGGCGGCCATGGGCATCGATCCGGCCTCGCCGCGCTGCGATCGTTTCTACGAAGCTCTCTCCCGCCACGGCCTGCCGCTCATCACTCACGCCGGCCTGGAGCGGGCGGTCGAGGGAGGCGATGCCCAGGAACTGGGCAATCCCTTGCGCCTGCGCGGGGCGCTCGAGCACGGTGTGCGCGTGGTGGTTGCGCATTGCGCTTCCATGGGTGAGGGCCGCGATCTGGACCAGGGCCCGAACGGGCCGCCCGCGAGCAGTTTCGAGCTGTTCGTCCGACTGATGGGCGAACGGCAATGGGAAGGGCGGCTGTTCGGCGACATTTCGGCGATGACGCAGCTCAATCGCGCCGGCCCGGCGCTCGCGCGCGTGATCGAGCGCACCGACTGGCACCCGCGCCTTCTGAACGGTTCAGACTACCCGCTGCCCGGAATCATGCCGCTCTACTCGGTCGAGTACATGATGGAGCAGGGCTTCATCGAGCGCGCCGCGGTGCCGGTGCTCAGCGCCATCCGCGGGCACAATCCGCTGCTGTTCGATTTCGTCATGAAGCGCTCGCTGCGGTGGCGGGGCGAGCGGCTGGCAATTTCGGTTTTTCAGACGCGCGCGTTTTTTGATCATGGACGGCGCGCAGCGGCAGATCGATCCGTGAATTGAACGAGTGAAAATTCTGCTCGCGATATTGGTGCCATGCTTGTTGATGGCATTCGCCGTCTGGTTCATGACCTCGATGCCCGGCGAGCGCCATCGCGGGCCGTTGCTGCCGCTTGACGCTGAAGGGAAGGATCTTGCGCGGAAGCTAAGCACTCATGTCGGCGCCATCGCCGCCGAGGAACACAACACCCGGCACCAGGCGGCGCTCGAGCGCACCGCCCGCTATATAGAGGCGACGCTCGTCGGCATCGGCTACGCGGTCGCGCACCAGGAATTCGAGGCGGACGGGGCGCGGGTGCGCAACCTCGAAGTATCGGTGAAGGGCGGCGGCGCGCAGCCGCCGCGCCTCGTCGTTATAGGCGCGCATTACGACTCGGCGCAGGGCGCGGTAGGGGCCAACGACAACGGCTCGGGCGTGGCGGCGCTGATCGAGCTGGCGCGCGGCCTCATATCGTTCCGGCCCGCGGACGGCCTGGAAATGCGACTCGTGTTCTATGTCAACGAGGAAAAGCCTCATTTCGGCACGGAAGGGATGGGCAGCCACGTGCACGCGAGCGGCTTGCGACGCGAGGGCAGGGAGGTTGCCGCGATGCTCTCACTCGAGACCATCGGCTGGTACAGCGACTCAGCCGGCAGCCAGCGCTATCCGTTTCCGTTGAATTTCTTTTACCCGGCTACCGGGGATTTCATCGGCTTCGTCGCCAACCCGCGATCGCGGGGTCTCTTGCGGCGGGTGATCGGCGCGTTCCGGCGGCACGCGTTTTTCCCATCCGAAGGCGCCGTGGGGCTCGAGTCGATCGCGGGCGTCAGCTGGTCCGACCAGTGGTCGTACTGGAAATACGGGTGGCCGGCGGTAATGGTCACCGACACCGCGCCCTACCGCTATCCGCACTACCACACGATGCAGGACACGCCGGACAAGCTCGATTACGACAGGCTCGCGCGGGTCGTGAAGGGACTCGAAGGCGTAGTGCGCGAACTGGCGGAAGCGTCTGGCGGCTAGCCGCGCTTTCGAATCCATATATGGCGGACGAAGCGCTGCCAGCGGCTCGATTTTTGCGCGAGCGGGTTCCTCATATTCTGCGCCTCGCGATCGCGCGCGACTGATTTCTGCACCTGCTCATGGATCTGGCGCAGAGTGAGTCCGCCGGGGCCTTTGAGCTTGTCGGGATCGTGTTCGGCCATGCTGATCGGAAAGTTCGCGACGACCCCTATGTTAAACTCGCAGAGGATTTGCGGCGAGAGATTCCATGTCCGGCAACACTTTCGGCCTGCTGTATTGCGTGACTTCGTTCGGCGAGAGCCACGGGCCCGCCTACGGCGGTGTCGTGGACGGCTGCCCGCCGGGGCTAGTGCTTGTTGAGGCCGATATCCAGAAGGAGCTCGACCGCAGAAAGCCCGGCAGCTCGCGCCACGTCACGCAGCGCCAGGAGTCCGACCGTATCGAGATTCTCTCCGGCGTGTTCGAGGGCCGAACCACGGGCACGGCCATCGGTTTCCTTATCCGCAACGAAGACCAGCGCAGCAAGGACTACAGCGCGCTCGCCGACACTTTCCGCCCGGGCCACGCCGATTACACCTATTGGCAGAAATACGGTTTGCGCGACTACCGCGGCGGCGGGCGCGCCTCCGCGCGCGAAACGACGATCCGCGTCGCCGCGGGCGCCATCGCCAAGAAATGGCTGCGCGAGCGCCACGGCGTGGAGGTACGCGGCTATCTCGCCCAGCTCGGGCCGAACAAGATCGCGTTCAAATCCTGGGACGCCGTCAATGAGAATCCGTTTTTTTCGCCGGATCCCGCGGCCGTTCCCGGCCTGGAGAAATTCATGGACGAGCTGCGAAGATCGGGCGACTCGTGCGGCGCGCGCGTCAACGTCGCGGCGAGCGGCGTGCCGGTCGGTTGGGGCGAGCCGGTATACGGCCGGCTCGACTCCGACATCGCAGCGGCGATGATGGGGATCAACGCCGTGAAAGGCGTCGAGATCGGTGCCGGCTTCTCCGCGATCGGGCAGAAAGGCTCGGAGCACGGTGACGAGCTGACGCCGCAGGGATTTCTCTCGAACAACGCGGGCGGGGTGCTGGGCGGCATCTCGACCGGGCAGGACATCGTGGTCGGCATCGCGCTCAAGCCCACCTCGAGCATCCGCGTCCCGCGCCGCTCGATCAACCGCAAGGGCGAGCCGACGACCGTGCAGACCACCGGCCGCCACGATCCCTGCGTGGGCATCCGCGCGACGCCCATCGCCGAAGCGATGCTCGCCTGCGTGCTGATGGATCACGCGCTTCGCCACCGCGCGCAATGCGGCGACGTGAAACCTCCGATCAAGCCGATTCCCGGCAAGGCGGCTTAGGGCGTCTTCGGCTCAAACGCGTGGGCCTTGAGCAGCCGTAACCCGATGTCGCCGGCGGCGTCCGCGTCGCGCGGGTAGCGGTCCCAGAGCGCCTGGGCCTCGGCGCGCTTTCCCCGGGCAAGGTACCCGGCCATGCCCGCCGCCATCAGATATTGCCGGTGGCCGATCGGCAGATCGCTTGTTTTCACCAGCAACGCTTCCGCAAGCTGGGCCATCTTCGGCGCGTCCCGATTTCCCACCGCTTTCATCAGATCCATCCATTGCCTTTCCTCGGCGGATATCCGTGAATTGCACGGCGCTTGGTCGACGAGTTTCCACAGATCGTTGGTATCGTTGGGCGAGAGCGCCGGGTTCAGGGTGTGGACCAGCTGGTAGAGCGCGTGAAACCACATGTTGTAGCGTCCGGGGTCGCGGCAATCGAACAGCCGCGTGCGGATCAGCTCCAGGTCCTTCTGCAGCTGGCGCGGGATGGCGACGGGATCGGGGGGATCGGGGTTAAAGAGGAAATCCAGCGCGTAACGCGCGCGCCGCCTGAGCTCCACAATATCGAGGAAATCCTCGACGCCGGTTTTGGATTCGTAGGAACGGTTGTCCTTGCGGTTCTCCAGCAGGGCGACGACCGGAACGCTGTAGGTGAGAAGGCCGGTCAGGTCACCTGCCGATTGCTGCAGGAAGCGGTATTTCGCCGCGTGAAGATCGAGGTAGGGATGAAAATCCGAATTGGGCGGCACGCCGTAGCTCGCGAACAGCGGCGCGAGCACCTGCTTGCCGCCGAGCCGGCGGATGCGGATATCTTCGAGCGAGTGTACGTCCACGCGCTGGAGCTCCCGCGCGACGCCGGGCACGGCGGTGACCTCTGCAAGAGGACGGGACAGGCTCTGCGCTTCGCCGGCGACGATCAGCAGATCGCTGTGGGTTGCGGCATAGATCGCGTAGTCCTCGAAGTTTTCGCCTAGCGCGCGCAAGACAGAGGCGACCAGGCTCGCGTCGATCTCGTACAACTGAAACCATTGCACGAGGACGCCTCCGGGCTTCAGGTGGCGTCGGACCAGCCGGTAAAACTCGCCCGTGAACAGGCTCGACACGCCGCTGACCCAGGGGTTGGACGGCTCCGAGACGATGATGTCGTAACTGCGGTTGTAAGTGGAGAAGAAGGTCTTGGCGTCGTCGAAGATGATGTGGCTGCGCGGATCCGCGAACGCGTTGGAATTGCGCGGAACGAAGCCCCTGGAGGCTTCGGCCATGGCCGGTTCGATCTCGATGGTCTCCACCGATTCGATGGTCGGGGAGGCCAGCAGCGTGTGCGTGGTAAGACCGGTGCCGATTCCGATCACCGCGGCGTTCCTTGCGTCGGCATTGTAGGCGAGCGGGAGCGCTGCGGTCAGGGTCATCGTCACTTCGTCCGAGACGCGCGCGCCATTGGCATCCATGTTGATCGCGCCGTCCGATTTTCCGTTGGTGCGCAGACTGCGGTCGGTGCCGAAGTCCATGAGGCTTACGGTGGCGGTCTTGCCGTCGCGATGAAAGAGTATGGTTGCTTGTTGATCGGAATAGAGCTCTCCGCGGCGATACACGCCCGAGGCCATCCTGTATGGATCCAGGTGGACCGCGGCGAATACCGCGGCGAAACAGGCCAACACCACCCCGGCGGCGGCGAATCGCAGCCGCGGCGCATTCGAGAACCGCCACAGCAGCAAGAGGCCGAGAGCGACATCGATCAGGGCGCCGGCGATGAGCAGGCCCTTCAGCCCGAGCAGGGGCATGCCGATGTGCGCGGCGGCCAGCACGCCCAGAATGGAGCCCAGCGTATTTGCCGCGTAGACCGCGCCGATGCTTTTCTCGCCGTGACCGCCTGCGAGCAGCATCCAGGTGATGAGCGGCAGGGTCATGCCGGCGCAGAACGACGCGGGGAACATGACGGCGAGGGCGATGCCGTGGCTGGAGAGCAGGAAAAGCGTGTATCCGGAATCCGTTTTGGCCAATGCCCTGATGACCGATTGCATCAGCTCGAACATCTGGCCGTACAGCGGCAGCGTGGCAAGCGCGAGCAGCCCCATCGCCACTTGCACGATGCCGAGGAAGCGCACCGGGTCGGCGATCGATTCTATCCGGCGCCGCACCCACAGCCCGCCGCACGCGAGTCCCAGGATGAAAGCCGAGAGCATCAATTCGAACGAGTGTGTCGCGCTGCCGAGCACGAGCGACAGCATCCGGATCCAGCCGATTTCGTAGATGAACGACGCCGTGCCCGTGAGCAGCGCGACGGCAAGAAAAAGACGATAGGGAGTCGATGACGCGATACGGGCGCCGCGGTCTCCCTGCGCCGCCATCCGGGGCTCGGCGCTGCGCGCGAGAATCCAGATCACGGCGGCGAGCGCAAGATTCAGCGCGCCGGCAGTCTGCACGGTGCCGGGCAGCCCCAGTTTCTCGATCAGGAAGAATCCGCTCGCAAGCACGCCGACCGCCGCGCCGAAGCTGTTGGTGAAATAGAGCATCGCGAGGGATTCGCCCGGCGCCAGCGGATAGCGCCGGATCAGGCCCGCGCTCATCAGCGGGAAGGTCATGCCGAGCAGCACCGATTGCGGGACGATCAGCAGCCCGGCGAGTGCCCACTTGAACAGAGTCGCCTGGACCGCGCCGCCGAGAGCGGGCAGGATGCTCGAATACGCTGCCTGCGTCGTGGCGACGAACACCGGGTGAAACGCGAGCGCCGCGGCGCCGATGAGCGCCTCGGTGATCGCGTAGCCGCGCAGGAGATTCCCCCAGTGAGCCGACCGGTGGCTGCACAACCAGGAGCCAGCCGCCATGCCGCCCATGAACAGCGCCAGCACCAGGGTCTGCGCGTAGGCGGCGTGGCCGAGGAAGAGCCTGAGGTAATGGCTCCAGATGGACTCGTAGATGAGACCGGCGAACCCGGAAACCGTAAACAGAGCGAAATAGGCGCTGCGGGGAACGCGGTTCACGTGGATGGCTTTTCTGCGCCCCGGCGGTAGTCTCGAGTCGCCGAGACACCGGCAGTTGCGAAACCCGCCGGCGGCGAAAGGCGGGATTATACGGGGAACGTGCCCCATCATTTTCGCGCACCCGCTTTCCGTTCGGACCGAGGCGGCAATCCGGTATAATTTTCGTTTTTCCTGCACAGCCTGGCGATGCGCACGCTCTACGACAAGCTCTGGGAGTCCCACGTGGTGCACGCCGAAGAAGACGGCACGACGGTGCTTTATGTCGATCGCCACCTGGTGCACGAGGTGACCAGCCCTCAGGCATTCGAAGGCCTCAGGCTCGCACGGCGAAAGCCCTGGCGCGTCTCCGCGAACCTTGCAGTGGCGGATCACAATGTGCCGACCACCGGCCGCTCCGGCGGGATCGCGGATCCCGTGTCCCGCCTGCAGGTCGATACGCTCGACCGGAATTGCGAAGAACACGGCATTGTCGAGTTCAAGATGAACGATCGGCGCCAGGGCATCGTGCACGTCATCGGGCCGGAGCAGGGCGCGACGCTGCCGGGCATGACCGTGGTGTGCGGCGATTCGCACACCAGCACGCATGGCGCGTTCGCCTGTCTTGCCTTCGGCATCGGCACCTCCGAGGTCGAGCACGTGCTCGCGACCCAGTGTCTTCTCGCGAAGAAGATGAAGAACATGCGCGTCGCCATCGAGGGCCCGATGCCGCGCGGGGTCACGGCCAAGGACGTGGCACTTTCACTGATCGGAAAGATTGGCACGGCCGGCGGCACGGGTTTCACGATCGAATACGCGGGCAGCACCGTGCGCTCGCTGTCGATGGAAGGCCGAATGACTCTTTGCAACATGTCCATCGAAGCCGGCGCGCGCGCGGGAATGATTGCGGTCGACGATGCGACGATCCAGTATTTGAAGGGCAGGCCGTTCGCGCCGCGGGGGGAAGTCTGGGATCGCGCCGCGGCCTTCTGGCAAACGCTGAAAAGCGATGCGGGCGCAAAATTCGACCGCGAGATTTCCTTCGACGCGCGCGGCATTACGCCGCAGGTGACCTGGGGCACTTCGCCCGAAATGGTGGTGCCGGTGCAGGACCGCGTTCCCGATCCCGACAGGGAGAAGGACACGCTTCGGCGCGAGGGCATGGAGAGGGCGCTGCAGTATATGGGGCTTGAGCCCAATACCCCGATCACCGAGATCAGGATCGACAAGGTATTCATCGGCTCATGCACCAATTCGCGCATCGAGGACCTGCGCGCCGCGGCCGCGATCGTGCGCGGACGGCGCATCGCCCCGAATGTGCGGCTTGCTCTGGTGGTGCCCGGCTCGGGGCTGGTGAAGGCGCAGGCGGAACAGGAAGGCCTCGACCGCGTTTTCATCGACGCCGGCTTCGAGTGGCGCGAGCCGGGCTGCTCGATGTGCCTGGGCATGAACAATGACCGGCTCGAGCC
>JBGPYQ010000083.1:0-13544 GCA_041493345.1 Gammaproteobacteria bacterium
AGCGAAGCAAGCGCCCCCGCGATCAGGCCGAGGGCCGCGAACTCCGCGCGCTGGGCGGCAAGCACCTGCGCGCGGCTCGCCCCGAGCGCGCGCATGATTGCGGCTTCCTGTTTGCGCTCGTCCTGGGTCGCCAGCAACGCCGCGTACAGCACCAGCACGCCGGCGACCAGGGCGAACAGGAACACGAACTGCACCGCGCGGATCAGCTGGTCCATCATGCCCTGCACCTGGCGCAGGATCGCGCCGACGTCGATGACCGTTATATTGGGGAACGCGCGCGACAGGCGCAGCGTGAGCTGCGCGTCGGCGCCCCCGGCGTGGAAGCTCGTCATGTAGCTCGCGGGGAAGCCCTCGAGCAGCCGCGGCGTCATGATGAAGAAAAAATTCGGCCGCATCGAGTCCCAGTCGAGCTTGCGCACACTGGTGACCGGCGCGGAGAAGCTTCGCTCCGCCACCAGGAACTCGAGCCGGTCGCCCTGCTCGACGCCGAAGCGCTCGGAGATCCAGTGCTCGACTGAGATCGCGCCCGAGGCCAGATCCTCCGCCGAAAACCATGCGCCCTGGGTCACCGCATTGGCCGGCGGAAGCTTCGACAGATAGGTGATATTGAACTCGCGCTCGATCTGGCGCCGGGCGCGCTCGTCCGGATAATCGGAGGCGTTCACCTGGCGGCCGTTGATGGCGATGAGGCGCGCGCGCACCATGGGGAAAGTTTCCGGCGCCTTCACGCCGTTACTTCTGAAGAACTCGCCCAGCGGCTTGATCTGCTCGGGCTGGATATTGACGAGGAAGCGGTCCGGAGCATCGAGCGGCAGCTTGGCGCGCCAGGATTCGAGCAGGTCGGTGCGGATGAAAGTGAGGAGCAGGATCGCGGTGAGCCCGAGCGCGAGCGCGACGATCTGCACGGTGTTGGCGCCCGGGCGCCGCGCCAGGTTGGCGATGCCGTAGCGCCAAGTCACGCTGCCCGCGCGGCCCAGCCGGCCGACGAGGTGCAAGGCGCCGGTTCCGATGGCGGCAAACACGCCGAAGGCCGCCGCAAAGCCGCCGAACACGTAGCTGCCCAGCTTCAGGTCGCCCGCCTGCCACCACAGCAGCGCGAATACCGATACGAAGCCGAGCGCGTACACCGCGAGCGCGCGCTGCCGGGGCGGGCCGACGTCGCGGCGCAGCACGCGCAGCGCCGGGACCTCCTTCAACTGCAGCAGCGGCGGCAGCGCGAAACCGAGCAGAAGCGTGAAGCCGATCGCGATTCCCTGCAGCGCCGGCAAGGGCCCGGGCTGCGGCAGCCCCGCGGGCACGAGCCCGGCCAGCCACAGCGCGATCAGTTGCTGCACGAGGAATCCCAGCGCGCAACCCGCAAGCGAGGCGGCGAGGGCAAGCAGCAGGAACTCCCAGGCGAACAGCAGAAACAATTGCCGCTCGAGCGCGCCGATGCAGCGCATGACCGCATAGCCGTCGAGATGGCGCCGGGTGTAGCGCCGCGTGCCGAGCGCGATCGCCACTGCGGACAGGATCACCGCGAGCATCGCCGTCAATCCGAGAAACTGCTGGGCGCGGTCGAGGCCGGCGCGCACCTCGGGCCGGGCGTTTTCCAGGCCCTCCATGTGCTCGCCGCGCCCGAGCCGCGGCTTGGCCCACTGCTCGAACTGCGCTGCCTGCTCGCGCTCACCGGCAGCAAAAATCTGATAGTTGATCCGGCTTCCGGCCTGGATCAGGCCGGTCGCAGGAATATCGTCCAGGCGCATCAACAGGCGCGGGGCGATATTTATGAAGGATACGCCCCGGTCCGGCTCCAGCGTCAGCAGCGCACCGACGGTGAACCGCGCGGCTCCAAGCTCCACCCGATCGCCGACGCGGACCTTGAGCGCGGCCATCAGCCGCTCGTCGAGCCACACGCTTCCCGGCTCGGGGACGGCCGCCGTTTCCGCATCGGGAACGTTGAGGTCCGGAGCCACGCGCAGCCTGCCGCGCAACGGATACCCCGGCGTTACCGCTTTCACCGCACAGAGCAGCGCCTCGTCGCCGGCCCTCGCCATACTGACAAAGGTGACGCTCTCCGCACGGCGCAGGCCGCGCCTTGCGACCTCGTCGCGCACGACCGCGTTCCAGGGATGATCGGCGACCAGCAGCACGTCGGCGCCGAGCAGCTGGTGCGCTTCGCGCGTCAACGCCTGCCACACGCGGTCGCCGAAAAAGGCGACGCTGGTGACCCCGCCCACGGCGATGATGATCGCGACCGCGAGCACCCGCAGCTCGCCCGCGCGCCAGTCGCGCAGCAGCATCCTGACCGATAGCCCGAAGCTAGCCATGAATGGAGAATGCTCTAACCGCCAAGGACGCCATGGAAATCATGTTCGAAAACCTTTGCGTCCTTGGCATCCTTGGCGGTAAATGCCGTTCACGTTGCCCCTGGCGCGATCCGGCCGGCGGCGAGACGCACGATGCGCCGGCAGCGGCTGGCGATGGCCTCGTCGTGGGTGACGAGCAGCAGGGTGGTGCCGCGCTCTGCGTTCAACTCGAACATCAGGTCGATGACCCCGGCGCCGGTCGCGGCATCGAGGTTTCCCGTGGGCTCGTCGGCCAGCAGCAGCTTGGGTTGCGTGACGAAGGCGCGCGCCAGCGCCACCCGCTGCTGCTCGCCGCCGGAAAGGTACTTGGGGTAATGGCGCAGGCGCTCGCCCAAGCCGACGCGGGAAAGCATCGTTTGCGCAAGCGCCGCTGCGCGCGGTTCGCCGAACAGCTCGAGCGGCAGCATGACGTTCTCCAGCGCGTTCAGCGCCGGCAGCAGCTGAAACGACTGGAACACGAAGCCGAGCAGCCGCGCGCGTAACGCCGCGCGGCCGTCCTCGTCCAGCCCGAACAAATCGATGCCATCGAGTTGCACCGCGCCCGCGCTCGGCGTGTCCAGGCCGGCAAGCAGCCCGAGAAGCGTGGATTTACCCGAGCCGGAGGCGCCGACGATCGCGACCGCCTCGCCCGGGATGACCTCAAGCGAGATGTCCTGCAAAATGACGAGTTCATTCGCGCCCGGCGTGCCGTGCGCCGCATTTTCGTTGATGGGCACGACTTTCGAAAGTCCGCTGGCTTTGACGATGGGTTGAGATAATTCAGACATGAGATCGATACTGTTCGCTGTCCTGCTTGCCTGCTGCCAAACGGCGCTCGCCGCGCCGGCGATCCTGGTGTTCGGGGACAGCCTGTCCGCCGCGTACGGCATTGCGCAAGGTGCGGGCTGGGTGGCCCTGCTCGAGAAGCGGCTGAAGCAAAGACACGCGGATTATACCGTGGCCAACGCGAGCATCAGCGGCGAGACCACGGCCGGCGGCGCGGCGCGGATCGGCGAGGCGCTGAAGCGGCACCGGCCGGCGATCGTGATCGTCGCCCTCGGCGCGAATGACGGCCTGCGCGGCCTGCCCGTAGCGCAGATGAAGGACAATCTCGCCGCGATGGTCCGGGCGGCGAAGCGTAATGGCGCGCGCGTGCTGCTGGTCGGCATGCGCCTGCCGCCGAACTACGGCCCGCAGTATGCGGGAGGGTTTCGGCGGGCATTCGAGGAAGTCGCCCGGGCGCAAGGCGTGCCGCTCGCGCCGTTTCTGCTTGCGGGAGTGGACAGGCGCGAACTGTTCCAGGCCGACAACGTGCATCCCACGGCCGAGGCGCAAACGCAAATCCTGGATAATATATGGCGCGGGCTTGCGCCCATGCTGGGCGGTGCGACGCCGGCGCCAACGCGCAAGAATTCCTGATTATCGAGAATTACGTAACTGTGCGACACGTTTCCCTCATCCCCACCCTTCTCCCGGAGGGAGAAGGGCTTTGCATCCCTCTCCCTCCGGGAGAGGGACCGAGGGTGAGGGGGATAGGTCCGGGTTATTCAGTATCATGCGGTTGAGTAATACTCAATAATATGGCGGCCTGATTTGCTTCGATCAAACACGGTTCCCGTAGCACAGCTCGAGGCCTTTGACGAGGTCATCGACGTGCGTTCGCCCGCGGAATTCGCGCTCGATCACGTTCCGCAAGCGTTGAACTGCCCGGTGCTCGACGACGCCGAGCGCGTGCAGATCGGCACGCTCTACAAACAGGTCTCCCCTTTCGACGCCAAGAAGCTGGGCGCGGCACTGGTGTCGAAGAATATCGCGCGGCACATTGAGGAACACTTTCGCAGCCGCGACAGCGGCTGGCGCCCGCTCGTGTATTGCTGGCGCGGCGGCAAGCGTTCCGCGGCACTGGCGCACGTGCTGCGCGAAATCGGCTGGGACGCCGCCACGCTCGACGGCGGCTACCGCTCATACCGGCGCGAGGTCGTGGCGCAGCTCGAAGAACTGCCGCGGCGTTTCCGGTTTCGGGTCATCTGCGGCGCAACGGGCAGCGGCAAGAGCCGGCTGCTGGAAGCGCTCGCGGCGCAAGACGCGCAGGTGCTCGACCTCGAGCGCCTCGCCCGTCACCGCGGCTCGGTGCTTGGGGACCTGCCGGGGGGAGAACCGCAGCCTTCGCAAAAAATGTTCGATAGCCTGGTGTGGAGCGCGCTCAAGCGCCTCGACCCGGCGCGGCCCGTGCTCGTCGAAGCGGAGAGCAAGAAGATCGGCCAGTTGCAACTGCCGCTGGCATTGATCGAGCGCATGCGCGCAGGCGAATGCCTCAGGGTCGAAGTCCCGGTCGCCGAGCGCGTGCGCTTCCTGACCGGGGAGTACCGCCACTTTCTGCAGGACCCGTCGACGCTGAAGGAAAAACTGAAATGCCTGACCGGCCTGTACGGCCACGCCGTGATCGACCGCTGGCTGGCGCAGACGGACGCCGGCACCTGGAGTGAGTTGGTCGCGGATCTCCTCGTCAGCCATTACGATCCGGCCTACCTGCGCGCCACTCGGGGAAACTTTCTGAATTATGATCAAGCCCGGACGCTGCGCCTGGAGCGGCTCGACGCAAAGGGGTTTGAGCACGCAGCGGCCGAACTGGTCAAAACCGCGGCTTGAGGCAAGCCCCCGAAGGAGGACAGCATGTTTTTCAAACAGCTTTTCGATTCCGCCTCATCCACGTTCACCTATCTCATCGCCGATGACGCGAGCCACGAGGCGGTGCTCATCGATCCCGTCGTCGAGCAAGTCGAGCGCGACGTAAGGCTGCTGCGCGAGCACGGCTTGAAGCTCAAGTACACGCTCGAAACCCACGTCCACGCCGACCACGTCACCGCCGCGCAAGCGCTAAAGCAAGCGACCGGCGCCCAGACTCTGGTCTCGCGCGACTGCAATGCCCAGGGTTACGACCGCCTGCTTCAGGACGGCGACGTGATCCTGTTCGGACACGAGGAGATCGTCACGATCGCCACTCCGGGACACACGCCGGGCAGCGTTTCCTATCTGTGGCGCGACCGGGTATTCACCGGCGACACCCTGCTGATCGGCGGCTGCGGACGCACCGATTTCCAGAACGGCAGCGCCGAGGCGCTCTGGGACAGCATTACCGGGAAGCTCTTCCGGCTCGACGAGCAGATCCTCGTTTACCCCGGCCACGACTACAAGGGGCACAGTGTCAGCAGCATCGGCGAGGAAAAACAGTTCAACGCGCGGGTTGCGGGCAAGACGCGTGAGGAATTCCTGGTCATCATGAACAATCTCGATCTGCCGATGCCCAAGCGCATCCACGAAGCGGTGCCGGCAAACCTCGAGGGCGGCGCAAGCGCGCCCGCGGCGGCGGCCGCGGCGGCGGCCATGGAAAAAAGTGTGGAGATCCAGAACGTTTCCGCGCAGCAGCTCGCCGAGGCGCTGGGTTCGGGCGCAGTCAATCTGCTCGATGTGCGCACGCCGGCCGAATTCCATACGCTCAAAATCGCCGGCGCCGTCAACGTCCCGCTGGATCAGCTCGATCCCGCCGCGCTCATGGCCAGGTTCAGTACGGACGAACCGGTGTATTGCGTGTGCCAGACCGGAACGCGCAGCCAGTTCGCGGCGACCGAGCTGCGCGCCGCCGGTTTCCTGCACGTGGTGCACGTGGATGGCGGCACCAATGCCTGGACCGCGGCGGGATTACCGGTCGAGCGCGGCGGCCGCAACGTGATCGCGCTCGATCGCCAGATGCGCATCGCCGCGGGAAGTTTCGTGGTGCTTGGAATCATCGCGGGCGCATTGCTGCATCCCGCCGCATACGGGATCGCGGCGTTCGTCGGCGCGGGACTGGTGTATGCCGGCGTCAGCGACAGTTGCGGCATGACCCGTGTGCTCGCGAAAATGCCGTGGAACCAGGCGAGCCCTGGAATCCGAACTGAGCGGACCTAGAACCCGCCCAGCACTTTCAGGTGCGTGACCACGCTGCGGCCCAGCGCCGACAGCGCGTAACCGCCTTCGAGCACCGAGACGATGCGTCCCTGCGCGTGCCGGTCGGCGATCTCCTTGATGCGTTGCGTGACCCAGGCGTAATCAGCTTCGGTAAAGCGCAGCATCGCCATTTCGTCCTCGACGTGAGCGTCGAAGCCCGCGGAGATGAAGATCATCTGCGGCTCGTGCCGCTCGAGCGCCGGCGTCCACACTTTCTCCACCGCCTCGCGCAAGGCCCTGCCGTCGGAGCCGGCCGGCAAGGGCACGTTGGCCATGTTGGGCGCGGGATCTTCCGTGCCGCTGTAGGGATAGAACGGGTGCTGGAAGATGCTCGCCATCACCACGCGCTCGTCGTCGCTGAAGATGTCCTCGGTGCCGTTGCCGTGGTGCACGTCGAAATCCACGACCGCCACGCGCTCGATGCCGTGGCGTTCGAACGCGTGCATCGCGGCGACGGCGACGTTATTGAAAATGCAGAAGCCCATGGCGCGGGTGCGCGTAGCGTGATGGCCCGGGGGCCGCACCGCGCAGAAGGCGCTGTCGGCGCGTCCGCCCGCGACGAGGTCCGTGGCAAGCACGGCCGCGCCCGCCGCATGGAGCGCGGCGTCCCAGGTGCGCGGGCACATGGCGGTATCGGGATCGAGATGCACGATGCCTTTGCGCGGCGAGGCCGCGCGGATCGCTTCGATGTACTCGAGCGGATGCACGCGGGCGAGCTCGCTCACCTTGGCCGCGGGCGCCTCGTGGCGCTGGAGCAGGCCGGCTAGGCCCGAGGAGATGAGCCGGTCTTCGATGGCGGCGAGCCGCGACGGGCTCTCCGGGTGGGTGGCGCCCATATCGTGCTGCATGCAATCGGCATGGGTGATGAACGCGGTCGCCACGAACGATTCCTTCCTTCCTGCATCCCATCATAGCGGCTTTCCAGTAAACTGACGACTTTACCCACGCGGTCGCGCAGCATGGCATTTTCCAAGGTCCAGGGAGTCGTTCAGCAGGCGGGCAAAATCATTCTCGGAAAGGAACACCCGATACGCCTCGCGCTCGCCTGCCTGCTCGCGCACGGGCACCTTCTTATCGAGGACCTGCCCGGGGTCGGCAAGACCACGCTCGCGCACGTGCTGGCAAAGCTCCTCGGCCTGAATTTCCACCGCATCCAGTTCACCAGCGACATGCTTCCCGCCGATATCATCGGCGTATCGGTGTATGAGCGCGAGAGCGCGACCTTCAAGTTCCATCCGGGGCCGATCTTCGCGCAGTTGATTCTCGCCGACGAAGTGAACCGCGCCATGCCCAAGACCCAGTCGGCCCTGCTCGAAGCCATGGAAGAGCATCAGGTCACCGCCGAGGGCGAAACGCGCCTGCTCCCCGAGCCGTTCTTCGTCGTGGCGACGCAGAATCCCTCGCACCAGGTGGGCACGTTCCCTCTGCCGGAGTCGCAGCTCGACCGCTTCCTGATGCGCATCGAACTGGGATATCCGGACCACAATTCGGAACGCCAGCTGCTGCAGGGCGCCGAACGCCGCGACATGATCGCCGGGCTCGATGCCTGCCTCGCGCCCGGCGAGCTGATGGACCTGCAGGCCATGGTAAAGACCGTGCACATCGCGCCGCCGCTGCTCGATTACATCCAGGCGCTGGTCGAGCATACGCGGCGCTCGCCGGAATACGCGACCGGGCTTTCGCCGCGCGCGGCGCTGGCGCTGGTGCACGCATCACGCGCCTGGGCGCTGCTCGACGATCGCGACAAGGTCGTTCCCGAGGACGTGCAGGCCGTGCTGCCCGGCATCGCGGGCCACCGCCTGCGTCCGGTGCACGACGGAGTGCGCATGACGAGCATCGACAAGGCGAACGGCCTGATTTCCGCGGTGCCGATTCCGTAGCGCGAGTGCCGATGCTCGAACGCGTCCTGCAGTACTCCCAGCTCTACAACTTCTACAATTGGGTATTCAAGCACCATGCGCCGGAATCCGGCGTGGTGTTCCTCAGTCAGCGCCGCGTCTACATCCTGCCCACGCGCCAAGGCATCGTCTTCGGCTTTGCGGTCATCCTGATGCTGATCGGCTCGATCAACTACAGTCTGAGCCTGGGCTACGTCCTCACGTTCCTGCTCGCGGGCCTGGGGACCGTCTCCATCCTCCACACATTCCGCAATCTCGCGTATCTTTACGTGAGCGCCGGACGCGTGGCGCCGCTATTCGCCGGCGACACCGCACAGTTCCAGATTTTCCTCGAAAACAGAAGCGGCTTTGATCGCCATTCGGTGAACCTCAGCTGTCGCGGCGCCACGGTGAGCTGCGATGTGCCGGTGCTTTGCGCCGTCCCCGTGCCGGTGCCGCTCAAATCCGAAAAACGCGGATGGCTGCAGCTGGAACGGGTAACCATTGACACGCGCTATCCGCTCGGCCTCATACGCGCGTGGAGCTACGTTCAGCCGGACATGCGCGCGCTCGTCTATCCGCGGCCCGATACGGCTTCTCTGCCCATGCCGCGTTCCGCCCCGGAAACCGGCGATGCGATCTCGGCTGGCGCCGGCACCGACGACTTCGCCGGCCTGAGGCCGTATCAGGCGAGCGATTCGCCCCGCCATATCGCCTGGAAAGCCGCGGCCCGCGGCGATTCGCTGCTCACCAAGCTGTTTGCGGGGCAGGCTGCGTCGGAGCTTTGGTTCGACTGGAACGAGTTGCCTCCCGATATGCAGGTCGAGGCTCGGCTTTCGCGTCTGGCGCGCTGGGTGCTGCTGGCCGAGGAACAGGGATTGCGTTACGGGCTGATGCTGCCGGGAATTTCTGTTCCTTCCGGCGACGGCCCCGAACAAATGGATCGATGCCTGAAGGAGCTGGCTCTCCATGACGCCTAGCGCGCTGCCGCTGCCGCACCTGCTGTGGCTGCTCACCGGAATGGCCCTTGCGGTCGCGCCGCACACGCTGTGGCTGCCGTGGTGGGTCAGCGCAACCGTGGCGACGCTGTTCCTGTGGCGCGCCTGGCTGGCGCGCAAGCAGACCGCGCTGCCGGCCCGGTGGGTGGTGGTGGTGCTCACCGTGGCGAACGTGGCCGGCGTCTACTTCTCATATCGCACCATTTTCGGCCGGGATCCGGGCGTGACCCTGCTCGTGGTGCTGCTGGCACTCAAGATGATGGAAACACGCACCCACCGCGATCTCTATGTGATGGTGTTCCTCGCCTATTTCATTGCGCTGGCCCATTTTTTCTATTCGCAGACGATTCCGACGGCGGCCCTGACCCTGGTGACCGTCCTCGCCACTACTTCGGCACTGGTCGGAATCAATGCCCCGGCGCGGCCCATTGCCGATAATCTGAAGACCTCGGGCTGGATGCTGATCCAGGCCGGGCCGATCATGCTCCTGCTGTTTTTCCTGTTTCCCCGGGTACAGGGCCCTCTCTGGGGCGTGCCCCAGGACGCGTTTTCCGGGCTCACCGGGCTTTCCGACACGATGTCGCCGGGCACGATCAGCCAGCTTTCGCAGTCCGACGCAATCGCGTTCAGAGTGAAATTCGAGGGCGCCTCGCCCCCGCGCAACCAGCTCTACTGGCGCGGGCCGGTGTTCTGGGATTTCGACGGCAGGACCTGGCGCCCGGGCCCGGTGAACTTCCTTCGCGACATCCAATATGAATCAAGCGGCACGCCGCTCGACTACGAAGTGACGCTCGAACCGCACAACCGCGATTGGCTGTTCGCGCTGGAGATGCCGGCCCGCGTTCCGTCCGCCGGGCGTCTGACCCGCGACTATCAGCTGCTTTCGCTGCAGCCGGTGCGGGCCCGAATCCGCTACACCCTGAGCTCCTACCCGAACTACCGCGCCACCGGCGGGGCCGGGCCACGGGAACTCGCCGCCGCGCTCGCGCTTCCGCCGGAGTTCAATCCCCGCGCCCGCGCGCTCGCGCGCGAATGGCGGCGCACTCTCGACAGCGACGCCGCGATTGTCAGGCAGGCCATCAGCTTCATCCGCGGCGCGGGCCTCGAATACACGCTGCTGCCGCCCCTGCTCGGCAGGCATTCGGTGGACGAGTTCCTGTTCGATACCCGGCAGGGATTCTGCGAGCACTTCGCCTCGAGCTTCGTTTTCCTCTTGCGCGCCGCAGGCGTTCCCGCGCGCATCGTTACCGGATACCAGGGCGGCGACCTCAATCCGATCGACGGTTACATGGTGGTGCGGCAATCCGATGCCCACGCCTGGACCGAGGTCTGGCTGGCCGGCAACGGCTGGATGCGCGTCGATCCCACGGCCGCCGCCGTACCGGTGCGCGTCGAGTCCGGTATCACCGCGGCGGCACCCCGGGGCGCGTCGCTGACGCTGCTGACCGGCGCCAATATCGGCTGGCTGCGGGCGATGCGCTACAACTGGGACGCGCTCGCGAACCAGTGGAACCAGCGGGTGCTCGGCTACAATCCGGACCGGCAGCGCGAAATGCTTTCCTGGCTGGGCGTGCCCCAGCCCGACTGGCAGACCATGGCGATGATGCTGTTCTGGGGCGTCGCCGGGGTGCTCCTCGCGACCGCGCTGTGGCTGGTGCGCGGCATCCGGCGCGACGATCCGGTTCAGCGCGCGTGGCTGCGATTCTGCGACAAGCTGCGGCGCGCCGGCCTCGCGCGCGCAAGCACCGAGGGTCCGCTCGACTACGCGTCCCGCGTCACCGGCCGGCTGCCCTCGCGCGCGGGGACGGTGAGGGCCATCGCCGAGCTCTATGTCGATCTGCGCTACGGCCCGCGCAGCGACCGGCATTCCGTCTCGCGGCTGCGGCATCTCGTGCGGGACTTCCGTCCATGAAGCGCCTTGCCGCCGCGGGCCTCGCATTGCACATCGCCTCGGCCGCCGCCGCGCCTCCCGGCTATTTGCACCGCGCAGAGGTCAGGCAATTCATAGCCGAAATGGCGGTGAAGCACGGCTTCGTCAAGGAGGAGCTCAACCTGCTTTTCAGCCGCGCTCGGTTCCAGCCGGCAATCATCAAGTCGATGAATCGACCGGCGGATACGCCGCTGGGTTCCTGGCAGACCTACCGCACGCTGTTGGTCAATTCCCAGCGCATCGACGAGGGCGTGCAGTTCTGGAACCGGCAAGCGGAACCGCTCCGGCGCGCCGCGGCGGAGTTCGGGGTGCCCGAGGAGATCATTGTCGCCATCATAGGCATCGAAACCATTTACGGACGCAACGTCGGCACCTACCGGGTGATCGACGCTCTTACCACTCTCGCCTTTGATTATCCGAAGCGCGCGGAATTCTTTCGCTCGGAGCTGGAAAACTACCTGCTTTTCGCACGCGATGCGGATATCGACGTATTCAAGGTCAAAGGATCCTATGCCGGCGCGATCGGCATCCCGCAATTCATGCCGGGGTCTTACCGACGCTTCGCGATCGATTACGACGGCGACGGGCGGATCAACCTCGCGCTGAGCGCGGCCGACGCCGTCGGCAGCATCGGAAATTTCCTCAAGGCGCACGGCTGGGCCCGGGGCGAGGCGGCCGCCTACCTTGCCGAGGTCTCCGGGGACGACTGGCACAATCTTGCAGCGGCCGGCTTCTCGCCGCTCTTTCGTGTCGCCGATCTGCCGGAGTTCGGCGTCAAGCTCGACGCTCCCCTGCCCGCGGACACACCCTGTGCGCTGATCGTGCTGGAATCTCCGGGGCAGCCCTCCGAATTCCGGGTCGGGCTGCAGAATTTCCACGTCCTCACGCGATACAACCGGTCCAGTTTCTACGCCATGGCGGTACTCGAGCTCGGCGCGGAGATTGTCCGGTCCAGGCAGCAGGCCACCGGCAGAATTGAAGTGGAAAATCCATGAACGGGGCAACGCGACAGTACCGCTATTACGAATTCGTCATGGCCGCGTTCGTCACCGTGCTGATCTGCTCGAACCTCATCGGCCCGGCCAAGATCGGACAGTTCGATTTTCCAGTGATCGGCCCGGTATCGTTCGGCGCCGCCGTGCTGTTCTTCCCGATCTCCTACGTTTTCGGCGATATCCTCACCGAGGTCTACGGCTATTCGCGGTCCCGCCGGGTCATCTGGGCCGGATTCGCCGGCCTCTCGTTTGCCGCATTCATGGCCTGGGTCGTAGTCGCGATCCCGCCTGCGCCCTTCTGGAAAAACCAGGGCGCCTACGAAATCGCCTTCGGCTCGACCTGGCGCATCGCGCTCGCCTCCCTGATCGCTTTCCTGTGCGGCGAGTTCGTCAATTCCTACGTTCTGGCGAAGATGAAAATCCGCACCGGCGGGCGCTGGCTCTGGACCCGCACCATCGGCTCCACCATATTCGGCGAAGGGGTGGATTCGCTGCTCTTCTATCCGCTCGCGTTCTGGGGCTCGGGCCTGATCCCGGACGAGATGCTGCCCAGGATCATGCTGGTCCAGTTCATATCGAAAGTCGCCGTGGAGATCGCGTTTACGCCGCTGACGTACAAGACCGTGGCCTGGCTCAAGCGCGCCGAGCAGGAGGACTACTACGACCGGAACACGGACTTCAATCCCTTTACACTCGGGAACTAAGAGGCCACCTCAAGATCGAACGGGCGTCGATCGCCTTCCTGATTTGAGCTGGGAATCAGGTCCGTACCGGCGATTTGAATAGAGACGTGAATTAAGTCATGGTCGGCGGTTTCATGTGCCGCGTTACGGGGGGGTATAATGAACCCGGATTCCCCTCGGGAGGGCTGATCCAAGTGAACAACCGCAGCAGCGAGCACGATGTTTCCGGCCAGGTCCTCACCACCGACCCGGACGCGGTCAATGCCGAAGTCGACAGGATTTTCCGCGAGCTTTACCCGAAGGACTCGACTGCCAAGATTGACCAGGCGTTTAGCGACGCAGCTGCGCTCTACTCGGGCAAGTTTCCGGGCTATCACGCCTGCGACACCTCCTACCACGACATCCAGCACGTGCTCGAAGTAACGCTCGCGGCGGCGCGGCTGATCGACGGATACGAGCGCTCCCGGATCGGAGCGGAGCCGCTGGACGCTGCGATGTTCCGGCTCGGCGTCATCACCGCGCTGTTCCACGATTGCGGCTACGTGCGCTCGCTCGACGACAAGGAGCACAGGAACGGCGGCGAATTGACCCTGACGCACGTGTCCCGCAGCGCACGCTTCCTCAAGGAGTACCTGCCCGGAATCGGCATGGGCGAGGTGGCGGACATCGCCGCGGCCCTTGTCCATTTCTCCGGTTACGAAATCCCGGTGGCGCAGATCAAGGTACCGTCTCTTTCGTACAAACTGC
>JBGPYQ010000103.1:0-10826 GCA_041493345.1 Gammaproteobacteria bacterium
CGACCGCGTGATGGTGTGCCTCTCCGGGGGCAAGGACAGCTACGGCCTGCTCGACATCCTGATGAAGCTGCGCGAGCGCTCGCCCGTTGCCTTCGAGATCGTCGCCGTGAATCTTGACCAGCGCCATCCCGGCTATCCCGCGCATGTGCTGCCGGAATATTTGAAGGCGCTCGGCATCCCGTACCGTATCGAAGTACAAGACACGTATTCGGTCGTCAAGCGCGTCGTGCCCGAAGGCGAGACCATGTGCGGGCTGTGCTCGCGGCTGCGCCGCGGCGTGCTCTACCGCGTCGCGCGCGAGCTCGGCGCGACCAGGATCGCGCTGGGCCATCACCGCGACGACATCCTGGAAACGTTTTTCCTGAATCTCTTCTTCGGCGGCAAGATGAAGGCGATGTCGCCGAAGCTGCAGTCCGACGACGGCCAGCACGTCGTCATCCGGCCGCTCGCGTACGTCGCGGAAAGCGACCTCGAAGCCTACGCCGAAGTGAAACAGTTCCCTATCATTCCCTGCGACTTGTGCGGCTCGCAGCCGACGCTGCAGCGAAAGCAGGTGAAGGAGATGTTGCGAGAGTGGGAGAAGCGCCATCCGGGGCGGGTGGAATCGATGTTCCGCGCGCTGTCGGACATCGTTCCTTCGCACATGATGGACCGCAAGCTCTTCGATTTCGCCGCCGTGCGCGCGACCGGCAACACCGGGATGGACGGCGACAAAGCCCTCGACCAGAACGGCTGATTCACGCGTCGCGGGAGTGGAAGGCATTACTTCTACTCCGGCGCGCCTTTGCGCAAATCAAAGTCCGGCTCATTAAACCAAATCGAAGCTTGTCAAGATAATTTTGACATGCTAGGCTTCCGCCGTCGAATATGAACTGCGCCGCCCGCCTCGTCGAGATCTTCGGTAGCCAGGCAAAAGTCGCCCGCGCGTTCCAGCTCGACCGCGCCGTGGTGAACAACTGGGTCAAGTCCGGCTATGTGCCGGCGCGTTGGGCGATGGAGGTTGAGCACGTCACCGACGGCAGAGTCCCCGCGGCCGAAGTGCTGAACGAAGCCCATGCCAAGAAGCCGGTGAAGGTCAAATCGCGCCCCGACGATCATCTGTTCGGGTCGCCTCTTTCGGGAAAGGAAGCCATGAACGATTTCGCTCCTGCCAAACGCATCAGCTCGTTCCATCCGCCGCAGAGGACGCTCATGGGTCCGGGGCCGACCGAAATCCATCCGCGCGTGCTCACCACCATGAGCCAGCCGGCGATCGGCTATCTCGATCCGGTGTTCGTCGAGATGATGGAGGAGCTGAAGGGGCTCCTGCGCTACGTCTACCAGACGAAAAATCCGCTCACCTTCCCGATCTCGGGCCCGGGCTCGGTCGGGATGGAATACTGCTTCGTCAACCTGGTGAGCCCCGGCGACAAGGTGATCGTGTGCAGGAACGGCGTATTCGGCGGGCGCATGATCGAGAACGTCGAGCGCGCGGGCGGCAAGGCCATCGTCGTCGAGGACGAGTGGGGCGCTCCGGTCGATCCGCACAAGTTGGAAGACGCGCTGAAGAAAAACCGCGACGCACGCGTGGTCGCCTTCATCCACGGCGAGACTTCGACCGGCGTGCAATCGGACGCAAAGACTCTGGTCGGGGTCGCGCACAAGTACGACGCGCTCACGATCGTCGACGCAGTCACCACGCTCGGCGGCTCGCCGGTGAAGACGGATGAGTGGAACATCGACGCGATCTACTCGGCGAGCCAGAAGTGCCTGTCGTGCACGCCGGGATTGTCGCCGGTGTCCTTCTCCGAGCGCGTGGTCGATTACGTAAAGGCGCGCAAGGACAAGATCCACTCCTGGTTCATGGATATGAACCTCTTGCTCGGCTACTGGGGCGCGAACAACCGCACCTATCACCACACCGCGCCGACCAACTCGCTCTTCGGCCTGCACGAGGCGCTGCTATTGCTGCGCGAGGAAGGGCTGGAGAACGCCTGGGCGCGCCACCAACGCCATCACAACGCGTTGAAGGCCGGGCTCGAAGCGATGGGACTCAAGTTCCTGGTGAAGGAGCAGTACCAGTTGCCGCAGATGAACGCGGTGCGATGCCCCGAGGGCGTGAACGAAGCCGAAGTGAGGAAGACGCTGTTGAACGAATTCAGCATCGAGATCGGCGCGGGGCTGGGCCCTCTTGCCGGCAAGATCTGGCGCATCGGCATCATGGGCTACTCCTGCCGCCCGGACAACGTCATGCTGTGCCTCTCTGCCCTCGGCTCGGTGCTCTCCGACATGGGCATGAAGGTCCACGTCGGCGACGCGGAAGCTGCGGCGCATCAGGCCTACGCGTCGATGCACGCCAAGGCGGCGCAGCAGAAGCAAAAGAGCCGCATTGCAGCTTGATCGACCCTCACCCCAGCCCCCGTCCCGGCCCCGGCCAATCGCGCTGCATCGCGATTGGCGTTCAGCGGCAGCAGACGTGCGCGAGCACGTCTGCTGAAACCCCGCTTCACCCCAGAGGGAGAGGGGGAACGTGGCAGAGAAAGGACAGAGTCCATGCAAAAGAATTACGTGTTGCCGGGAATGATCGCGGCACTCGTATTGGCGGTTGCGCCCTTCGGCGCGCAGGCGCAGGGTTCTGCGCAAATCGAGCGCGGCCGCTACATGGTCCTGACCGGCCACTGCAACAACTGCCACACGGCCGGCTACGCTCCGAAAGAGGGCAACATCCCTGAGAAAAACTGGCTCCTCGGCAGCGGGCCCCTCGGCTGGCGGGGACCGTGGGGGACGACCTACGCGTCGAATCTGCGCCTGACGGTGCCCGCCATGACCGAAGAACAGTGGGTCCAGTACATCAAGACATTCAAGCCGCGCCCGCCGATGCCGTGGTGGAGCATGGCGGCGACGACGGAGCAGGACCTTCGCGCGATGTATCAGTACATCAAGCATCTCGGTCCGGCGGGAGAGCCCGCGCAGCCCTACTTGCCGCCCGACAAGGAACCCAGGCAGCCGTACATCCAGGCTCCGCTTCCTCCCAAGAAGTAAAGCCGGGAGCGGCGGGGGCGAGCCCGCCGGAGGCGCGGACGGACACCCGACCCGTTCATTCAGGAGGAGATCAGGCATGCGCATCCATCACTTCTTGTCATCCCTCTCGGCGGTGTTGCTGGCGAGTGCCGCATGCGCTGGCCACATGGAAGGCATCCCCCAGTCCGCGCAGCGCCAGGTCGTGCCGGCAGTGCTGAAGCAGGTTGCGCCCGACCTGTATTTCTTCTACAACGATGCCTCTTCCAATTCCGCGTTCCTGGTGACCGATGCCGGCGTGCTGGTGGTCGACACCGGGCAGCATCCGGCCGACGCTCGCGCGCTGCTCGAGCGCATCCGCACGATCACCGGCAAGCCTGTCAAGTGGGTGATCAACACGCACGCGCACGGCGACCACTTTCTCGGCAATCCGGCGTTCAAGGACGCCGGCGCGACCCTCGTCGCGCACCGCGACACCGCCATCATGATGAAAACGCACTATGCGTACGAGATCGGCCGGCGCGGCGGGTACTTCAATCGCTTCAAGCTCGATCCCAAGGAACTCAAGCTGGTGCTGCCGGACGTCACCTACGACAGCAGCATGACGATCGCTCTCGGCAACCGCACGGTGCAGGTCATGTATTTGGGGGCCGGCCAGAACCCCGGCGACACGATAGTGCACTTTCCTCATGCGCGCGCCCTGTTTGTCGGCGGGCCGTTCGCGCGGCGCAACTGGTCGAACACCACGTTCACGCCTTCGGTCGAAGGCTGGATCGCGCTGCTGAATAAGATCGCCGCGTTCGATGTCGACCTGTACCTGCCGGGCCACGGCGACGTCGGTGCGAGGCAGGACGTGTTCGACGAAGCGAAGTTGCTCGCCGATCTCCAGGCCGGAATCAAGGGCGCGATGGCGCAAGGCATGAGCAAGGAAGAAATGGTGCAAATGCTCGTTTTCCGCGAGTACAAGGATCTGCGCAACTACAACCTGATCCACGGCTTCATCGAGGCGCTGCACCACCTGTATGCCACCGGCAAGCCGCTCGTCGCGCTGCCGTAACCGAACACGCACCCGAGCGCCGCGTGCCGCAGTGCTCCAGGCTCGGCGCGCTTTGATGAAAGACCGCGTCTGCGTGGTCGGCGCCGGCCCCGTCGGCGTCGTCGCGGCGATCGCCTGCGCGAAGAAGGGCATCCCGGTGACGCTGCTCGAGGCCGAAGCGAGCATCGACCACAGCCCGCGCGCAGCCACCACGCATCCTTCCACGCTCGAGATGCTCGCCGAGCTCGGGTTGTTCGAGGAATTCCGGTCGCTCGGCCTGGTCGCGCGGCACTTCCAGTTCCGGGACGGAATGACGAAGACTCTTGTCGCCGAATTCGACCACGAGGTGCTGCGCGACGAGACGCCATTTCCTTTCGTCGTGCAGACCGAGCAGCACAAGCTCTCGGCGCTGGGCCTGCGGCGGCTTTCCGCCATGCCGCAAGTGCAGGTGCGGCTCGGCACGAGCGTCACCGGCATTTCACAGGATGCCGACGGTGTGCGCGTGACGACCGAAGGCGCGGCGGGTGCGGAACAGTACCTCTTCGACTATATCATCGGGTGCGATGGCGGGCGCAGCACCGTGCGCAAGTGCCTGGAAGTCGAATTCGAGGGCTACACCTGGCCCGAGCGCTTCCTCGTGCTCACGACGCTGTTCGACTTCGGAAAGGCGCTCGGTTGTTGTACGCGCACCTATATTTCCGATCCCGAGGAATGGACCAATCTCTTCAAGGTGACGGGAGACGATCTCAAGGGCCGGTGGCGCGCGGTATTTCCGGCGCGCGAAGACGAGAGCGACGAGGAGGCGTTCTCGGAGGCGGCGGTACGCCGGCGCCTGACAAGGCTTTTCGAAGGGCATCCGATGGAGCTGGTCCTGCACCGGAACATCTACCGCGTGCACCAGCGCGTGGCGAAGTCGTTCCGCAAGGGCAGGGTGTTCCTCGCCGGCGACGCTGCGCACGTCAACAATCCGGTCGGCGGCCTGGGCTTGAACTGCGGCATCCACGATGCAGTGGAGCTCGCCGAGACGCTGCATCTCGTGATATCGGGACAGGCGAAGGAACACCTGCTCGACCGCTACGAACGCCGCCGGCGCCCGCTCAACATCGAATACGTGCAGCAGCAGACCGTCGCGAACAAAACAAGGCTGGAGGAACGCGACCCGAAAGTGCGGCAGGCGAACTTCGACGAGCTGCGCCGCACGGCCGCCGACCCGGTGCTGCACAAGCAGTTCCTAATGCGCACTTCGCTCATCGAGAGCGCGCGCAAGGCGCAGAAAATCACCTGACCCGACGTTGGTGGTTCGACGCTTCGGCGGGCTCAGCATCACCACGAACGGCCCATATAACTGACCGCTCGCCCTGAGCTTGTCGAAGGGTGAACGGAATGCTTCTATCTTTACCGCGTCCGCCGGTGCTCGATCAGCGCGTCCGCCTTGCGTTCCATCGCGTCGCGGCGCCGAAGCAGCCGCGCCTGCCTTTTCGTCACGAGCGGATAGTGGCGTATCGCGTCGATCTCGTCGCCCACGTTCCAACAGTTTTTTCCGTTGGTGACCCAGAGCTTCGGATCGAACCTGCGCAGGTCGAAAGAGCGCGAAAAGCTTCGCAGCGTTTTCTGTCCGCGCTTGTTGGCGTATTCGTGCAGGTAGGACAACGCCAGCTCGCGCAAGCTTCGGTACACCGGGTCGCGCCAGCGCAGAACGGGCGGATTGGTCTTCGAGATCGCACCCCAGTATCGGCCGCGGCGAAAGAGCGCCACCACGTGGTCGTAGTCGTGTTCCGCGCGCAGGTCCATCAGGAGCGGCGGCTCGCCATGGACCCACAGCGCGCAAGCGGCGAGCATGGCGCCCTCGATGCAATGCGCCTGGCGCCGCTTGAGCACTTCGCGCACCGACAGGCAGGTCTGGCCGCCGATCTCGAAATTCGCCGGCAGCGCGCAAAGAAAATCCTGTATTTTCTGCGGGGTCGAAAGGCGCCTCAAGACGGCAAACTCGGCCTTGCTCAGGTCCAGGTCCTCGCGGCGGGCAAGGCGCTTTTTCAACTTAGTGCTCCCGGAAGATCGTGCCCCATCCTACTCTGGCTGCCGCCGCTCGTGCGAATGCGCCGAAACGATTGCCGGACGGTTCTGTCCAAACGGTGCGTACGAAGGGGCGCCGGGATGTCGATGGCGCCCGAAGAAAGGATGCGATACCCTCATGCACCCGACTCGAAACCACTGCCCGTGACCCCATTCGGATTCACCGCAATCTTCTTCAGGCGCCGCGCCGGAAACCTGCTCGGGTTCCTCGCCTGCGCGAGCATGCTCGCGTTCGGCTACTACCTGCAATTCGCCGTCGGTCTCGAGCCCTGTCCGCTTTGTATTCTGCAACGCCTGCTGCTTCTTGCGACCGGTATCGCCTTCCTCGCTGCCGCGGTGCATAGGCCCGCGCGCCGGCTCGGCGCGGCCATCTACGCCGGCGCGATATCGCTTTGCGCGGCGACGGGCGCCGCGATCTCGGCTCGCCACGTGTGGATCCAGCACCTTCCCGAAGATCAGCGCCCCTCCTGCGGTCCCGGACTGGACTATATGCTGTCCACGTTTGGACCGTTCGGATCCTTGTCCCGAATCCTGCGCGGCTCGGGCGAATGCGGCAAAGTGGACTGGACGCTGCTGTCGTTCAGCATTCCGGAGTGGACGCTCGCTGCCTTTGTCACGCTCATTGCCTGGGCGGTGTTTCTCGCGCTGCGCGACTAAATGCGTGTTGCGGAATTGGATAAGTAGCGTGCGCCGTGCGCACGAATTGCGCTGCATCGTGCGCACGGCGCACGCTACTCGAAGGTTAATTTCGCAATGCGCTCTACGTACTTGCGCTACACGCCGCAGCCGAACCGCTGACCGGTTCCTCCCGGCGGCAAGCGCCTGGGCGGGACTCGTCCTGTTCAGGCGCCGTCGCGGTAAGGATTCTCGATTCGCTGGATCAATTCGGCGAGGACCCGTTTGAACTGGCGTTCGTCGCATCCCATGAGCACCGCGTCCTCGAGCGCGTCCTGGCAGAGCTGGTGGATTTCTTCGAGGTTTTCCTTCAGCACCTTCAGTTTTTCGACACAGGACACGACTTCGCCGGACGGCGAGCGCCATAGCGGATCGGGAATGGACCGTGAGCTCATGGGCGTGGCCTCTGCAAACGATTGATCTCGAATTTGACCCGGCAAGCCGCAATGGGTTCACTGGCCGGCGGGGCTGCTCAAGCCTGCTTGAGGAACGCCTCGATTTCCTTGATGGGAACGAGTGCGTGCTCCGCGAGCACCGCCTTCAGCACTTCGCCGATCAGCACGACTGCCGGGCCATCGCCGGCCTTCAGCGCCAGCCTCGGCAAATCCGCAAGCGTTCCGTAGAGCGCTTGCTGTGCGGGCAGCGAGGCGCTTTCCACGATGGCGAGCGGCGTGTCCTTCGACTTGCCGCGTTCGATCAACTCCGCGCTGATCGCCTCGGCAAGGCCCGCGCCCATGTAAATCACGGCGGTATCGGCGGCGAGCACGCTCGCCGCCCAGTCATTTTCGCGCTCGCCTTCGCCGGCGCGGGGCGTGACAAAGGCAACGGCGCGGCTCATGCCGCGGCGGGTGAGCGACACGCCGAGTTCGGCGCTCGCCGCAAGCGCCGCCGTCACGCCGGGCACGACTTCGAATTCGATTCCTGCTTTGTGAAGCGCGTCGATCTCTTCCTGCGCCCGTCCGAACAGCATCGGGTCGCCGCCCTTGAGGCGCACGACGACCCGGTGGGTGCGGGCGGCATCGACCAGGCGCTTGTTGATGAATTTCTGCGCGGTGGAATGACGGCCGCAACGCTTGCCGACCGCGATCTTCTGCGCGCGTGCGGCGAGCGCGAGCGTTTGCGGATGCACCAGCGCGTCGTGGAACACGATGCCGGCGCGCTTGAGAATTTCCGCCGCGCGCAGCGTGAGCAGGTCCGGCGCTCCAGGACCGGCGCCGATCAAGTACACCTTAGCCATCGGCCGCCTCCGATCCAACCTCGGTGAAACACCCCATGCTCCGTCGGCGGGCGATCTCGTTCCGCTGGGTCGCATCCCCGCATGGCGGGTTCCTGCTCGCGGCTTCACTCGATCATCCCCGCGGCGACGGTCTGGTTGCTCACTTCGTCTATCAGGATAAAGGAGCCGGTTGCGCGGTTCAAATCGTAGGGATCAACAAAAAGCTGCTGGGCCAGCGCGATCGCGACGTGCGCGATGTCGTTCATGACGAGGCCCGCTGGGGCCGGTTGCCGCTCGAGCGTGTTGATGTCGACCCGATAGTTGAGCGAAAGCAGCTTGGCTTTCACGCTGCGCGTGGTGTGCTTGAGAACGAAGCGCGCCGCGGAGGCCGCTCTTGCGTCGAGGAGCTCGGACGACAACCAGCAGATGCGCGCCTCGACGGTTTTTACCTTGCCCGGCGCCCGGCCCGGATCGACGAGCAGGTCGCCGCGCGAGATGTCGATCTCGTCGGCGAGCACGAGCGTCACCGAGTCTCCGGCAACCGCGACCGGCAGCGACTCACCGAGCGAAATAATGTCCCTGACGAGGGTGCGGCGGCCCGAAGGGAGCGCCAGCACTTCGGTCCCGGGAAACAGAACCCCCGATTCGAGCCTGCCGGCGTAGCCGCGAAAGTCCGTGCCGGCGCCGGGGCGCACCACGAGCTGCACCGGAAAGCGGAACGGCAGCGAGTCGGCCTCGTCGGCGAGATCGATTTCCTCGAGCGCCGCGAGCAGCGTGGGACCCTTGTACCAGTTCATGTTCCCGCGGCGTTCCACGACGAGATCGCCGCGCAGCGCCGAGATCGGAATAAAGCGCAGATCGGCGATGCCGAGTGCAGAGGCAAAGCCGAGGAAGTCCTTGCGGATGCGCTCGAAAACCGCTTCGTCGTAATTGACGAGGTCCATCTTGTTCACCGCCGCGACGATGTGGCGCACGCCGAGCAGGTGAGAGATGTAAGCGTGGCGGCGCGTCTGCGGCAGCACGCCCTTGCGCGCGTCGATGAGGATCACCGCCGCGTCGGCGGTGGAGGCGCCGGTCACCATGTTACGGGTGTACTGCTCGTGGCCGGGCGTGTCGGCGATGATGAACTTGCGCTGCGGCGTGGCGAAATAACGGTAGGCGACGTCGATGGTGATGCCTTGCTCGCGCTCGGCCTCAAGCCCGTCGGTGAGCAACGACAAGTCAAGATCTCCCTGCCCACGCTTGCTCGACGCACGCGCGACCGCGGCGAGCTGGTCTTCGAAGATGGCGCGCGTATCATGCAGCAGCCGTCCGATCAGCGTGCTCTTGCCGTCGTCCACGCTGCCGGCGGTGATGAAGCGCAACACGCCGCGCGTATTTGCAGAATCGGCGCCCTTGTCTTCGACGGCCTGCGCGTTTCGCTCGATTTCTCCCAGCAGCGTCATACGTGTTTTTTCACCGATTTGGGGGATATACAAAGGGGTATAGCCGCCTTGTTCCACCAGGTTTAAAAGTACCCTTCCTTTTTGCGCCGTTCCATGGACGCTTCCGAGGTCTGGTCGTCCATGCGCGTCGCACCGCGCTCGGTGACCGTGGTGAGCGCCGTTTCGGAGATGATCTCTGCGGCGGTCGCCGCGATGGATTCCACCGGGCAGGTGCAACTGATGTCGCCCACGGTGCGAAAGCGCACCGACAGCTCTTCCACGGTTTCGCCGTTGCGCGGCGGGGTGATATCCGTCACCGGCACGAGCAGGTCGTTCCTGCGCACGACCGGCCGCCGGTGCGCGTAGTAGATCGAGGGCACGGCAAGCTGCTCGCGCTCGATGTACTGCCACACGTCGAGCTCGGTCCAATTGCTGATCGGGAACACCCGCATGTGTTCGCCCTTATGCACGCGGGTGTTGTAGAGGCTCCAGAGTTCAGGGCGCTGGTTCTTCGGGTCCCATTGTCCGAATTCGTCTCGGAACGAGAACACGCGCTCCTTGGCGCGCGCCTTTTCCTCGTCGCGGCGCGCGCCGCCGATCGCCGCGTCGAAGCCGAATTCCCCGATTGCTTCGAGCAGCGTCACCGACTGCGCTGCGTTGCGGCTCTCTTCGGTGCGGCGCAGCCGCACCGTGCCGCGGCGCATCGAGTCCTCGACCGAGCGCACGATGAGCCGCTCGCCCAATTCCGCGGCGCGCACGTCGCGGAAGGCGATCACCTCGGAAAAATTGTGCCCGGTGTCGATGTGCAGCAGCGGAAACGGAAACCTCGCCGGACGGAATGCTTTTTCCGCCAGGCGCAACAGCACGAGCGAATCCTTGCCGCCGGAAAAAAACAATACGGGGTTCGCGCATTCGCCGGCGACTTCGCGCAGGATGAAAATCGCTTCCGACTCGAGCCAGTCGAGATGGCTGCGAATGGGCAGCGCGATGCGCTCGACGCGCGGTTTTTGCAGGACCGCGCTCATGCTTCGCTCGTGACAGTTGAGCGCACAAGACGCCCGTCCGGCGCCACGTGCAGCCCGCACTCGCGCGCTTGCCCTTGTTCCCACCACCAGCGCCCGGCGCGCACGTCTTCGCCCGCGACGGTGGGCCGCGTGCAGGGCGCGCAGCCGATGGAACGATAGCCCTGGTCGTGGAGCGCGTTGTAGGGCACCTCGAAGGCGCGGATGTATTCCCACACTTCGTCCTCGCTCCAGTCGGCAAGGGGATTGAATTTCACCATGCCGCGCGCGGCGTCGTATTCCTGCACCTTGAGCTCCGAGCGCGTGACCGCCTGGTCGCGGCGCTGGCCGGTGATCCAGGCTTCCTTGCCTTCCAGCGCGCGATTGAGCGGTTCGACCTTGCG
>JBGPYQ010000223.1:0-5607 GCA_041493345.1 Gammaproteobacteria bacterium
AAGGGCATGAGCCTGAATGACGCGGTCAAGCGCATGCGCGGCAAGCCGAAGACGAGCATCCGCCTTACCATCATGCGAAAGGGCGAGGCGAATCCGTTCGAGGTGACGCTTACGCGCGAAGTGATCCGCGTGCAAAGCGTGAAATCCAAGCTCATCGAACCCGGCTACGGCTGGATCCGTGTCGCACAATTCCAGGAGCATACCGGCGAGAATCTGGAGAAGCAAATCGAGGGACTGTACAAGAACGGGCCGCTGAAGGGCCTGGTGCTCGACCTCCGCAACGACCCCGGCGGCCTGCTCAACGGCGCGGTAGGCATCTCCTCCGCGTTCCTGCCGTCGCGAGTGTTGGTGGTATCCACCGACGGCCGGACCGAGGACGCCAAGCGCAAGTTCATCGCCGCGCCCGAAGATTACCTTCGCGGCAACAAGGACGACTATCTGAAAAAACTGCCGGCAGGCGTCAAGACCGTGCCGATGGTGGTGCTCGTAAACGGAGGTTCGGCCTCGGCCTCGGAGATCGTCGCGGGTGCGCTGCAGGATCACAAGCGGGCCACCATCATCGGTACGCAAACCTTCGGCAAAGGCTCCGTGCAAACCATTCTGCCGCTTGGCAACAACACCGGGATCAAGCTCACGACCGCCCGCTATTACACGCCGGGCGGGCGCTCGATCCAGGCGAAAGGCATCACGCCCGATATCGTGGTCGAGGACCCGGCCACGCCGACGATCGCGCGGCTGCGTGAGGTTGATCTCGACAAGCACCTCGCCAACGACCAGGAAAAAGGCGGCAGGGACGTCAAAGCGCGGCAGGCCTCCACCAAGCCGTCGTCCAACGGCAACGGCGAGGACAAGCCCCCGGCACCGATCGAATTCGCCTCGGACAAGGATTTCCAGTTCCAGCAGGCGCTCAAGTTCCTCAAGGGCGAGCCGCTCGCCACGGCGCAAAGCGCGCAGACGGCGCCCGCGAAGAACTGATAGACCGGCGCAGAACTCACCGGTTTGGTTCCGCCGATTGGAGCCGACGCGCCGCGCGCGGCTCAATCAGCGGATTTTTAAACCCGCAGGCGGCAACACCTGGCGCGCTCCAGCCCTATGAATGATCAGCAGCTTCTTCGCTTCTCGCGGCACATCTTGCTCGCCGAAATCGGCGTGGAAGGCCAGCAGCGCCTGCTCGCCTCCTCGGCGCTTGTGATCGGCGTGGGCGGCCTCGGGTCCCCGGCGGCGCTCTATCTTGCGGCCGCGGGAGTCGGAACCATCATATTGGCCGACGGAGATTCAGTGGACCTCACGAACCTTCAGCGCCAGATTCTCCATAATACCCAGTCGGTGGGCACACCCAAAGCAGCATCGGGGCGCGCCGCGCTGGCGATGATCAATCCGGAGGTGAGCGTCGTTGCGGTCGAGCACCGTCTTGAGGGCGCCGAGCTCGATCACCTGGTCGCTTCCGCAAGCGTCGTTCTCGATTGCTCCGACAATTTTGCCACCCGCCACGCGGTAAATCGCGCCTGCGTGCGCCACCGCAAGCCGCTTGTTTCGGGCGCGGCCGTGCGGTTCGACGGCCAGGTGAGCGTATTCGACCTGAGAGACGATTCAACCCCGTGCTATCACTGCCTGTTCCCGGAAAATGCGCAGGTCGAGGAAGTGCGTTGCGCGGTCATGGGCGTGTTCGCGCCCCTGACCGGCATCATCGGCACGATTCAGGCAGCCGAGGCGCTGAAGCTCCTTGCCGGTGCCGGTGAGACACTCAAGGGACGTCTTGTGATTCTCGATGCGCTATCGATGCAATGGCGCACGATCACGCTCACCAAGGACCCGGCGTGCGAGGTATGCGCGAGGGTGACCGCCTAGTCGCAGCGACGTCACGGGCGGGAACCCTTCTCCCCGACCTGCGCTGCCGTACAGGCCACTACACCAGCAGTGGCCATTGCTTGTCCCATAGCTCCGAGGGGTGCCGCTTGAAGCCGCTTTTTGCGAATTGCTGCCAGCGGCCGATGACGTAGCAGAGCAGGAGATTCGCGCGCGCGCCCGGATCGGGAGCGGCCTGAGCAGCCCCCGCGTGAACCGGATCATCGCGCCCCTGCGTATCGGCCATGCGCAGGCACTGCTTCAGCGTCGCTTCCAGCCGGTCATGCAGCTGATTGATGCGCGCCTGCAAGCGCTCGTCCTCGTTGACCAGCGCGTCACCGATCAGCACCCGGGTCATGCCGGGATTTTTCTCGGCGAAACTCAGCAGCGAAGCGAGGATGGCGTGAATCTGCTTCAGTCCATCCTCCTCCTCCGCGGTGATCTTGTTCACGAGACTGAACAGCGTTTTCTCGATGAATTCGATCAAGCCCTCGAACATCTGCGCCTTGCTGGCGAAATGCCGGTACAGCGCAGCTTCGGACACATCCAGCTTTTTCGCCAAGGCGGCGGTGGTGACTCTTTCCCCCTTCGGGTCCTCGAGCATCTGCGCCAGAACCTGCAGAATCTGCAGGCGGCGCTCGCCGGGTTTGGCAGCGGGCATGGCATCCTCCAAGAAATCGGGGCGGTCGCCTTGACAGCCTATTATATGACGCTAGGTAAGTGCTTGCTACCTGCTGCGGCCTTTACTCGACCGGGCGGAATTCGAGTCATTGACGGGATTAAAGATCCACATCACCCGCGTTTTCCCGCGTCCCTCTACAATTCCCGGCGATGCAGCTCTCGCCCCATTTCTCGTTGGCGCAGTTCATCTATTCCGAAACCGCGGAGCAGAATGGCATCGACAATGCGCCGCCTCCCGGGATCATCGAAAATCTGAAACAGCTCGCCGACGGGCTGGAAAAGGTGCAGATGCTGCTTGGCAAGCCGCTTGATATCTCGAGCGCTTACCGCTGCGCTGAGTTGAACAAAACCGTGGGCGGCTCGAACGCCTCCCAGCACATGCAGGGCCTCGCCGCCGATTTCGTCTGCCCGGATTTCGGGCCACCGCTCGATGTTGCCCGCGCGATCCGGCATTCCAGTATCGATTTTGACCAATGCATCCTGGAATATGGCCGCTGGGTGCACCTGTCTTTCAGCCGGGCGCCACGCGGCCGCATACTTACGATTTACGACTCGAACGAAGGCTATGTCGCGGGATTGTGGGACTCGAACGGCAATCGCGTCGCCTGAAACCCGTCACTTGGAGCGGATCAGGGTCCCTACGCCTTCGTCGGTAAGAATCTCAAGCAGGAGCGCATGCTCAACCCGTCCGTCGATGATGTGCACGCTCTTCACGCCGTTCTTCGCAGCTTCCAGGGCCGAACTGATCTTGGGCAGCATGCCGCCCGAGAGGGTGCCGTCGGCCACCAGCGTATCGACTTTTCCGGGCGTGAGGCCGGTCAGAAGCTTGCCGTTCTTGTCGAGCACGCCCGGCGTATTGGTTAGCACGACAAGCTTCTCGGCCCGCAGCACCTCGGCAAGCTTGCCGGCGACAAGGTCCGCATTGATGTTGTAGGACTGGCCATCCTCGCCCACGCCAATGGGCGCCACGACCGGGATGAAGCCCCCATCCTCCAGCGCCGAGATCACGTTCGGGTCGATCGATGCGATTTCGCCGACCTGGCCGATGTCGATCTTCTCGCCACCGTTTTTCTCATCGGCAAGGAGCATCTTTCTTGCGCGGATGAACGCGCCGTCCTGGCCGGTGAGACCCACGGCCTTGCCCCCCGCCTGGTTGATGAGGGTCACCACTTCCTTGTTGACCTGGCCGCCCAGGACCATCTCGACCACGTCCATGGTTTCGGCGTCGGTCACCCGCATGCCCTGGACGAACTCGCCCTTCTTGCCCATGCGGGCCAGAAGCTCGTCGATTTGCGGGCCCCCGCCATGCACGACCACCGGATTCATGCCGACGAGCTTCAGCAACACTACATCGTGGGCAAAACCGTGTTTCAGCTTGTCGTCGGTCATGGCGTTTCCGCCATACTTGACGACGATGGTCTTCCCGTGAAAACGCCGGATGTAGGGAAGCGCTTCGGCGAGGACTTGGGCTTTGAGTGCCGCGTCTGGAGTTGTCATGGTGAGCTTGAACCGAGCACGGATTCTACCGTGCCCGGACACAAAAAAGGCGCCTGGCCGCGAGCCGCGGCCAGGCGCCTTCAATACCGGGGCGAAACGCCTCCGGGAAATTGGACCGTTAGCCTACTGAATCACGAGCTGGCGCGCAGCCACTGAGGCTTTCTTGGGCAGCGTCAACTCGAGCACGCCGTCCGCGTACTTCGCGCTCGCCCTGGACTCGTCGATTTCCGCGGCGAGCCGGAAAGCGCGCGACACCTTGCCGAAGTACCGCTCGGCGTGCAGCACGCGCTGGCCGTCCTTCGCGTCGCGCTCGGCGAGCGCCTCGGCCGCGATCGACACCTGGTCACCGTCGATGTTGACCTGAATGTTTTCCTTCTTCACGCCGGGTAACTCGGCAAGCACCTTGAATTCACCGTTCTGCTCCGTAACGTCGATCTTCATCGGGCGCACCGGCTTCCCTGTTTCATACTCCACCGGACCGACGAAAAAACCCTGGAACAGATCGTCGAACAATTCTCCGAACGGGTCATAACGCACAACGTTTGCCATTGGATCTCTCCTGGAAGAAAACTCGGGCGCATTGCCCGCACAGATCCAACATGGGGCGCAGGCCGTGGAATTCAAGGGTCCTTGCGCGCGCCGCGGCAGCGAATTCGGGTGCGGGAACCAGGCGGGGCGTGAGCGCTGCGGGTGCGCGGGATGTCCCGCGCTCGCCTTACCCGGCCCCGGCAAGGGCGGCTACCGCTCTCTCTGCCTGGGAACTTCGCTCTTGCGCAAGCAGACCGCTAGAGCCCCTGCTTGGCGGCCCCGGTGAGAGAGCGCACCTCGGCCTTGAGCTCGATCGTTTTCACCGATTTGTCCGCCCCTTCGATGCGCAGCCGTATCGGCACGGTCTCGCCTGCTTTCAGCGTACGCTTGAGCTGCATCAGCATCACGTGGTAACCGCCGGGTTTGAGTTCGACGGTCTTGCCGGCGGGAAGATCGATCCTCGCAACGGCGCGCATCCTCATTACGCTGCCGTCCATCTTCATATCGTGAATTTCGACCATTCCGGCCACCGGACTCTCCACGCCCACAAGAGCCGCGTCATCCTTGCTTCTCAGCTCCATGAACGCACCGCTCGAAGTCTGCCCCTGGACTGTTCCCCGCACCCAGGGCTTTTCAACACTGACCTGAGCATGCACCACAGCTGAAAAAAAAGCCGCGCCCGCAGCAGCGAGCGCCATCCAAAACGTGTTCATGTCGATACCCCGTCGAACAGAAAGGACCGGCCGTATCATCCTGATGCGACGCGAGCCTCTCGTTCCGTTACAGAGGGGATTGTCTCCGGGGACCGGGCGTCGCGGCAACATGCTAGAGCACATAACGCGCAAGATCTTCGCTTTGCGAGAGCTCCTTGAGTATTGAATCGACGAACGCAACGTCGATCACCACACTCTCCTTGCCGCGCTTGCCGGCATTGAAGGAAATCTCCTCGAGCAGCTTCTCCATCACCGTGTACAGCCGCCGCGCGCCAATGTTCTCGGTCTTCTCGTTGACCGCCCAGGCGATCTCGGCCAGGCGCCGGATCCCGTCCGGCATGAA
>JBGPYQ010000067.1:0-14876 GCA_041493345.1 Gammaproteobacteria bacterium
ATCGCCGAGACGCGTCGCTCAAGCTCATCAAAGTGAGCCGCGCAATGCCAGCGCCCATCGGGTAGCCCGAACACGCCGCGCTTAGGGCAGCGAGCGCCGTCCTCTTCGAACGCGCATCTTCGGTCCTGGTGCGATGCTAGATAGTGAGCGCCACTCGCCACGGACTTCATGACGAGCGTGTCCCAATGTTTTCTCAGTTTCGCCGGCGAGCGAATATTAATCCGCCAAAATGGATCGGCGTTCGCCCATTCAAATAAATTCGCGATCTCACTGCGCGTGCGCTTGTCCAGCTCGCGCATGAGTCGGATGTCTTTGACCCAGGCCACCCAGCTCGGCGCCGCATGGCTCGGGTGTATTTTTCGGATCTTCTCGAACAGCCAGCCTGCCAGCTCACGGTCCTCGGCACTAACCAGCTTGCTCGAACTGTCCTGCACAAGAAGTTTATTTAGATCTAACGACCTTGAAGTAGTGTGCAATGGCTGCACTACGGGTGGTGCAACGGCTGCACTAGGGGGTGGTGCAACGGCTGCACTAGGGGGTGGTGCAGGCCAGGCCGGAAAATATGCGTTCGATTTCCAAATCTTGCCGTTGATGCGGCTCTTCGTGATCGTTATCCAGCCGGCGTCCACGGCTATTTTCAAACTGTCGATGATCGTGTGCCGAGATAATCCAGTGTCGCGCTCGAGCGTCCTCAACGATCGAATCAAGCCTTCTCCGAGATCGGTGTAATGACAACTCATCGCCAACAGAATGAGCTTCGCAGTTGATGGCATATTGGATAGGAGAATTGCGCCGCGCCAGGAGGTCGCGGCCTTATGTATGCCTGTGCCCACCTTCGGAATTATCCAAAGGAAGCTATTGCGCGCGCTGCAGCTCGCCGGGGCTTTCGGTTTCGCGATCCGCAATCCATTTCAACAAATCACTCATACGGAAACCGACCAGGCTCGCTCTGCCGTCCTTGCGCCGGCCCAGCACGATCGGCTGGGGAAACGTGCCATCTTTTATCCGCAGGTACCGTGCGCCCTTGCCGAGCCCGGTTATGAGTTCAACCTCGAACCCCTCGCGGACAATGCGATCAACTTGGATTTGCATATCTGTTCCATCCTATAGAAAGTCTTAGGATGGAATAATCTGGCGCTTGCTGCGCCCTGTCAAAACACGCGGCAGTTAACCGCGTTCACCGCTTTGGGGGTTTTCGGTCTTGCTGTATAGCCTTGCGATGAGCGCGAATCGCGCGCTCGCTGCGGTCGATGTTTTTCAACTTCAAGCGGCATTTAATGTCCGCGTTCGTGAGACCATGCGTTCCAGTGGTTGTATCGATAATATTTCTGATGGCATCACGCGTTTTTTTCCTGCGGACACGACCTGAACGTCTGCCGGCCTTCGTCGCGATCTTGCGCGCATCTTCGCCACGTCGAAGCGCATCAACTTCGAGGGCCTCCGGCGCTTCGCAACGCCGGAGTGCCGCGACGAGCCGCCTGGCGTAGATATCATTCCACCCTGCCGCCTCTTCGATCGCGACGCACCATCGCAACGCCTTGAAGTAGGCCAACAGCTTCGCGGGGATCTGCTGCCCTCGTGTGTCGCATCCGAGCGCGCAGACGACGATCGTGTCATTGCTGATCGGCCAGGTATCGACTTGCGGGCGCGCAGCGCACAGTACCTCGCCTTTCACTTTGCGAACGAGTGCCTTCTGCTCGCCCCCACGCTCGAACAGTGATTCAATGTGCGGCGCGAGCTCGTGCATGCCGCGCGGCCGCGTGCGCTTTGGACGACGCTTCACCTCTTGGCTTCTTCAAGAATTTCTTTCATGTCCTCGCGCTGACAAAGTGCCAGGCCGATCCGGATCTCGGCCGCCGTGAACAACTCAGCAATGCGCGCATATTTGACGGCTGACTCCTTGAGTGCAGGCATCGCCGCCGCCATGGCAACCGCTCCTTCGCGCTTGGCATCACCGATCCGCTTCGCCATTTCGCCGAACGGCTTCGCGAGAAACGACAAAGCGACCCGCCGATTCACATTTTGACTTCCGGATGGGCGAAAATCCTGCTCGACGGCGGCGATGAATTCACCAGTGACAATCGGGTCTTTCTCCGCCATGAGCCCATTAAACAAATCCAGCGCTTGAGCATCGCTCTTGCGGCCTGCCTCGTCTGTGGTACCCTTTTTTGCAGCTTTCATGATTCGATCTCCTAGATCAGTTGTGAGAGTCAGGCGCGCGGGCGGTTACTCGCCCGTTGCGCCGCTTCCCGATGGTCCGCACCGGGGACGGGTGATTTCAGTGAAACGTGATTCTGTCGCTACCCTCGCCACCCATCGTGACGCGTAGTTCCTTTCCAGTGGCGTCCACCATCAGCATGTTTATGGGAAATTCATACCCTGTTTCGTCCTCATGCTCTGCCAGAGTTTCTAGATCGATCCCGTGTCCTGTTTTGTGGTAGCGGCAAAACATGAAAGCGCCATTGCGTCCCACGGTCGCCGTTGTAAAAGGAAACTGAAAAGACCTTTCCGCTGCACGCGCAAATGCGGTTTCGGTAGCTTTGGCGATAACTTTCCCAGATCGTGATTTGAGCGCTTCGAGAGCTTCGGCTTTAACTTTTTTATCCCGTGAATTCATCATGTCGCTGTCCTCCTTATCGGTGTCACCTTACCCGCCTCCGCCACGCTCAGATAGTTCGACCAGGCGTCCATCAGCCGGCGTCGCTTCTCGAATAGATCGCCGCGCCGGTAGGCCGCTTCTACATCGTCGCCGATCGCGTGCGCGAGCGCCATTTCTACAACGTGATTCGGGAAGTTCGTACGCTCCGCTGCCCAATCGCGGAAGGTGCTCCGAAAGCCGTGCGTGGTCAGGTCGCCGCGGCCCATGCGCTCGAGCAGCGCGAGCATTGCCATGTTGGAAAGTGGTTTCTTCTCACTACGTCCAGGGAAAACATAGTCGCCCTCGCGCGGCAGCGCCCGCAGCAACTTCACGGCGGCCTGTGAGAGCGGCACGCGATGTTCCCGGTGCCCCTTCATGCGACCAGGCGGCACGGTCCAGGTCGCGGCGTCCAGGTCAAACTCAGGCCAGATCGCGCCGATCGTCTCGCCCGTGCGCGATGCGTTCAGGATCGTGAATTCGAGCGCCCGCGCGGCCGTCCCTTCCTGGGCCCGCAGATCCTTCACGAAGGCGCCCGCCTCGGTGTAGGGAAGTGCGGCATGGTGCTTGATCCGCTTGCGCCGGTCGTCCTTCGCGAGCTTGTGTTTCAGGTTCCCACGCCACTTCGCCGGGTTATCCCCCTCCCGATAGCCGGACACTTTCGCGGCGTCTAGGATTTGCTCAATGCGACCGCGCAGCCGAACCGCAGTTTCGCGTTTCTCGTTCCAGATTGGTTTCAGGACCGCCAGCACTTGTCCGACGTCTATACCCTGAACAGGTAGGCCCAGGATCGGCCCGCAATAGGTCTCGATCGTGTTTTCCCACTGCTCGATGTGCTTGGCGTTCTTCCATTCGCGACGGTGCTCGGCGATATATTCGCGAGCGCACTCGGCGAACGTCTTACTCTTCGCGAGTTGCAGCGCCTGGCGCGCGCGCGCTGCCTTCCGTGCCTCGATAGGGTCTACCCCTTGAGCGCGGAGTTTGCGCTGCTCTGCGGCCTGTTCCCTCGCGTCTGCTAGGGAAAAAACGCGCGCCGGTCCTAATCCCATTTCCCGCGCGCGGCGATTCAGCATGTAGCGAAACACCCAGGATTTGCTGCCGGACTCGCTCACCTGCAGATACAGGCCGGCGCCGTCCGCGTAGTAACCCGGCTGCTTGATTTTCTCGATTTCCCTTGGTTTCAGCTTCTCGCGTGCCCTGGCCACGATCGCCCCTCTCCATGAACCTACCCATGATCCTAGCAAAGGTGCGCGGACTTGTCCATTCTGCATCATTCTGGTGCTGCGGCGCGGTTTTCATAGGGAAAAACAAGACTAGAACGGATCAGAATGGACTAGAACGAGCCAGAAAAAACAAGGTTCTGGCGGAAGGTGTGAGATTCGAACTCACGAGGGGCTTGCGCCTCTGCCGGTTTTCAAGACCGGTGCCTTAAACCGCTCGGCCAACCTTCCGGTTCGGATTGCCTAAGTGCTTGTTGGCGCTTGAATTGTATCACCCGGCCCCCATATGAATGGGCACGATGGCGCCGCATGCAGGACACGCTATACTGGACGCCGTTGAAACTTAACGGGCATTGACCTGCTCCAAGCTTGCGTCAATGCCGCTTATCCACGGAGGATGAAAATGCAACCTGAACTCCAACCCATACGTACAGGCGGCCCGGCCCTGTCACAGGACTATTCCCTGCAACAGCACCGGGTGCTTCGCAACACCTACTGGCTGCTCGCGCTGTCCCTAATCCCGACGATTATCGGCGCCGCGATCGGCACCAACATCGACCTAGGGTTCCTGCGCGCGAGCCCGATACTGTCCTCCTTCGCGATTCTTGGAATCTTCTATGGATGGATCTTCGCGATTGAGCGCAACCGCAGCAGTTCTCTCGGAGTCGGACTGCTGCTCGGATTTACCCTCTTCATGGGTCTCCTGCTTGGACCGTTGTTTCAAGTCGTGCTCGGCTTCAAGAACGGCATCCAGCTCGTGATGATGGCGGCGGGCGGAACTGCAGCCGTCTTCTTCGGGCTGGCGGGCCTTGCCTCATCGACGAAGCGGGATTTCGGATTTCTCGCCAAGTTCCTGTTCGTCGGGTTTATCGTCATCATGCTGGCGGTGGTCGCAAACATCTTCCTGGCGAGCCCCGTCGTGTACCTGGCGTTGCTCGGGATGTTTATCCTGTTCTCGTCGGCTGTCATCCTGTTTCAGATAAACTCCATCGTCCGAGGCGGTGAAACCAACTACGTTTCAGCGACGCTGACCTTGTACGTGTCCATCTACAATATATTTTCGAGCCTGCTGCAACTGCTCGGAATATTTGGAGGCAGTCGCGACTGAACGGGAAGGAACTCAAAAAAGGGCGCTGCGGCGCCCTTTTTTTGTTCCGCAATTCGGGTTTCTCATTTTTCAAACAGCGCCACCGACTCCACGTGCGAAGTGTGGGGAAACATGTTCACCACGCCGGCCGCGGCGAGGCGATAGCCCTGCGTATGGACCAATACACCGCCGTCCCGCGCGAGCGTCGCCGGATCGCACGAAATGTATACAATCCGGCGCGGAGGACGCGGAGCGAAAGACTTCATCAGCTCGGTCGCGCCCTCCCGCGGCGGATCGAGCAGCGCCTTGTCGCAGGCGGGCAGGCTCGCGCAAGCGGCGGCATCGAACAGGTTTGCCGTCTCAAAGCGACAGGCGAGACCGTTCGAATCTGCGTTCGCGCGCGCGCGGGCGACCAGCGACGCGCTGCCTTCCACCCCCAGAACATCGGCTCCGCTGCTCCCGATTGGCAACGTGAAATTGCCCAGCCCGCAAAAAAAATCGGTGATTTTCTCGCCCGGCCGCGGATCGAGCAACGACAGTGCCTGCCGCACCAGCAGCCGGTTGACCACGGGGTTGATCTGAGTGAAGTCTGTCGGTCCGAACGCGATGCGTATCTTGTACTCCGGCAGCGAGTAGCAGAGGGTCGGAGCGTCGAGCGGCCAGAACAGCTGCGCCGAGTCCGGCCCGGCCGGCTGGAGCCAGAGCTGCACGCCGTGCTGTTCGGCAAACCTCCTGAGCCGTTCTTCGTCATCCGCATCGGGAGGCGCCAAAATCCGCAGCACCAAGGCGATCGAATCCTCGCCTACCGCGACTTCAATCTGCGGCATTCGCTCCTGCATCGACAAGGTACCTATCAGCACGCGCAAGGGCTGGATGAGGCCCGAGACGCGAGGCGGCAAAATCTCGCAGCGCGTCATATCCGTAACGTAGCTGGATTTGCGCTCGCGAAACCCCACGAGCGACCCGCCTTTCTTCGGAACCCACCGGACCGACAGCCGGGCGCGATGGCGGTATCCCCAGGCAAGTCCATGAATCGCCCGCAGCAGGGTCTCGGGGCGCACGCGGCCTATATGCCAGAGCGCGTCCTCGAGCACTCTCTGCTTGGCCGCGACCTGCACGTGCCCGTCGAGATGCTGCATCGAACATCCGCCGCACGTGCCGAAGAAAGTGCAGCGCGGGCTGACCCGTGCCGCACCTTCTTTTTCAATCCGCACGATCCGAGCCGCTTCCCACTTGGCCTTTTTGCGGTAGGGCGAGTATTCGACGAGCTCGCCCGGCACGGCGCCATCGACGAACACCGTCTTTCCATCGACGTGGGCGACGCCGCGACCCTCCCGGTCGAGGGATTCGATATGGGCAATGGGCATAAAGGCCTACGGATTCAGCGCCACCGGCGGGTGAATTCCTGCCAGTGCGCCTCTTTCGACTTGCCCAGCGTGCTGCGTGCCAGTTCCAGCTCGCCCCGGTAGCGCGCCTCGTCGTAGGCGCCGCGCAGAAGCTGGAAACGCAGGAACACGAGGTAGGTATTGGCGGTATCCGTTTCGCAGTAATTCCGGATAGCGTCGATTCCTCCGGATTGAAACGTCTCCCAGACCTTCGACCCGTCCATGCCGAGTTTTCCCGGGAACCCGAGCAGCCGCGCGAATTCGTCGAGAGCAACGCCGCGGCCCTGGTAAAACGCGAGCAGGTCCATCAAATCGATGTGGCGCTTGTGATAGCGGCTGAGGTAGTTGTTGTAGTTGAACGACCTGTCCTCGTCGCCCCACTCCCAGAACCGCGGCGCGCTCACGCCATGGACCATGGCGCGGTAATTGAGCACCGGGAGGTCGAACCCGCCGCCGTTCCAGGACACGAGCTGCGGGGTGTACTTTTCGATGCCGTCGAAAAAGCGCTTGATCAGCTCCGCTTCGCCGTCTGCCGCAGAGCCAAGCGACCAGCAGCGAAAGGACTCTCCTTCCCGCAGCGCGCAGGCGACCGCGATCACCCGATGCAGGTGCAGCGGCAGGAAATCCGACCCGGTCTGGGTGCGCCGCTGCTGGAAGGCGAACTGGGCGACGTCGCGGTCGCTATGCCCGGAATCCAGCCCGTGAAGCAGGCGCAGGCCGGCGATGTCCGGCACCGTCTCGATATCGAACGCGAGAATCGGCGTCATTCGCCTGCGGGGTGAACGCCGTCAGTCTGGAAAAACGCCGGTTGAAAGGTAGCGGTCGCCGCGGTCGCACACGACGGTAACGACGGTCGCATTCTCGACTTCGCGCGAGATCCTGAGCGCGACCGCAAGCGCGCCGCCGGAGGAAATTCCGGCAAAAATCCCCTCTTCGCGCGCCATGCGCCGGGCCATGTCCTCGGCGTCGGCCTGGCTCACGTATTCCAGCCGGTCGACGCGAGCCCGGTCGTAGATCTTCGGCAGGTAGGCCTCGGGCCACTTGCGAATGCCCGGGATTTGCGATCCTTCCTCGGGCTGGCAGCCGACGATCAGGATTTTCGGGTTCTTCTCCTTGAAGAAGCGCGAGCAGCCCATGATGGTGCCGGTGGTGCCCATGCTGCTGACGAAATGAGTGATCGTGCCCTTGGTATCGCGCCAGATTTCCGGCCCCGTGCCTTCGTAGTGCGAAAGCGAATTGTCCGGATTGGCGAACTGGTCGAGGATGCGCCCCTTGCCTTCGCGCTGCATTTTCTCGGCGAGGTCGCGCGCCGCTTCCATTCCGCCCGCCTTCGGCGTGAGGACGATTTCCGCGCCGAATGCCCGCATCGTCTGGCGCCGCTCCGCGGACAAATGCTCCGGCATGATCAGCACCATCCGGTAGCCGCGAATGGCCGCCGCCATGGCGAGCGCGATGCCGGTGTTGCCGCTGGTCGCTTCGATCAAAGTATCGCCCGGCTTGATCGTGCCACGCTTTTCTGCACGCACGATCATCGATATCGCCGGACGGTCCTTGACCGAGCCCGCCGGGTTGTTGCCCTCGAGCTTGCACAGCACGATGTTGGAGGTCTTGCCCGGAAGGCGCTTCAGCCGCACCAGGGGCGTGTCGCCCACCGTGTCTTCGATGGTCCTGTAGGTCAACGCGGGATTGCGGTCCATCTTCGTATGATATCCCATGAGGCGAAGCGGCTCACCGCCTCGAACGAACCCGCGGAAACGTCAGCGCGGCGGCGCCGATCCGCCCTCGCCGAGCATGTTCTGGCAGTAGCGCTCAACGCCCTCCTCGACCGAAAGGAACGGGGCCGCGTAGCCGGCGCGGCGCAAGGCGCCGATGTCCGCCTGGGTGAAGTTCTGGTACTTGCCCTTCAATGCTTCCGGAAAGGGCGCGTATTCGATGAATCCCTGGGTGCGCGTTTCATCGAGATCGAGGGGCTTCTCGCCGCCGGCGCGCCGGCAGGCGTTGATCGTGGCCACCGCGACGTCGTTGAAGCTTTGCGCCCGCCCGGTGCCTACATTGAATATTCCGGACCGCTCCGGATTATCGAGAAAGTGCAGATTGACCTTCACGACGTCCTCGACCGAGATGAAATCGCGGCGCTGCTCCCCGTCCGCGTAGCCGCCGGATCCGGCAAACGGGCGCACGCGCCGAAAATCGCGGTACTGGTTGAAGAAATGCCAGGCTACCGAAGCCATGCGGCCCTTGTGCCATTCGTTCGGGCCGTAGACGTTGAAATACCGAAACCCCGCGACCTGGGTGCCCGCCTCGGCCAGCCGGCGCCGGACCACCTGGTCGAAGAGGCTCTTGGAGAATCCGTAGATATTGAGCGGCGCCTCGAACCGGCGTTCCTCGCGGAACGTCGTGCTCGCCCCGTATACCGCCGCCGAGGACGCGTAAATCAGGGGCACCTCGTCCTCGATGCAAAAATCCAGCAGCGCCATCGAATAGCGGTAGTTGTTCTCCATCATGAAGAGGCCGTCGGTTTCCATGGTGTCGGAGCACGCGCCCTGGTGAAACGCCACTTCGATCGAACCGCCGAAATCGCCCGCCACGAGACGCCGGAGAAATTCGTCCTTGTCGAGGAAATCGGCGATCTCGCAGCCGGCGAGATTGCGGAACTTGTCCCCATTGCGCAGATCGTCCACCGCGAGAATCTGCTTCTCGCCGCGCGCGTTCAGCGCGCGCAGAAGATTGGAACCGATGAAGCCGGCAGCGCCGGTTACCAGGCAATACATGGCGTTCGAGTCTCGTTCATTGCTGCTCCAGCGCGGCGCGCAGCTCATCCGGATGGACGACGGCCGTCCCGAGTTTGCCGACGACAATGCCGGCGGCCTGATTGGCAAGGACCACGGCATCGTGAAGCGGTATGCCGGCCCCGAGCATCACGCCAAGCGTTGCGATCACCGTGTCGCCGGCGCCGCTGACGTCAAAAACCTCGCGTGCCCGGGCAGGTTCGTGCCGCACCCCGCCCCGCTCGTACAGCGTCATTCCCTCCTCGCTGCGGGTCACGAGCAGCGCCTCCAGTCCGAGCTGCTCGCGCAATGCCTGCGCTTTAGCGGCGAGTTCCGCCTCGTCTTTCCAGCGTCCCGCGAGTTCGCGCAGTTCGGTGCGGTTGGGAGTCACGATCGTCGCTCCACGATAGCGGGAGTAGTCCTCGCCCTTCGGGTCCACGAGTACCGCCTTCCCTTGAGCGCGCGCGAGCTCGATCATCTGCGTGATGTGGGTAAGCCCGCCCTTGCCGTAGTCGGAGAGAATGATGACGTTCCGGTCGGCGATCATCCGGCGATAATCGGCGAGCTTGTCGAGCAGGACTTCGTGGCTCGGCGGGGTCTCGAAATCAATGCGCAGGAGTTGCTGCTGGCGCCCGATCACGCGGAGCTTGACCGTCGTGGCGATGGAGCTATCGCGGTGCAGGCTCGCCGCGACGCCCGCATCCTCCATGAGCTGCCTGAGGGTACCGCCCGCCTCATCATCGCCCACGACGGACAGCAGGGAAACGTTCGCGCCGAGCGACGCGGCGTTGCGCGCCACGTTGGCCGCTCCGCCCGGTCGCTCCTCGGTGCGCTCCACCTTTACGATTGGCACCGGCGCCTCGGGGGAGATGCGGCTTACCTCGCCGAACCAGTAGCGGTCGAGCATCACGTCGCCCACCACCAGAATGCGCGCCTTGTGCAGCTCGGAGAAGATGGAGCCCTCGGTATTCACTTTCCTTCTCCCGCCGCGGCGCGTCCCATCGAATAGTACTCCAGCCCCAGGCGCCTCAACGCCTCGGGATCGTAGAGGTTGCGGCCGTCGAAAATCGCCGGGGTCTTCAGGCGCGCGCGGATGGCCTCGAAGTCGGGACTGCGGAATTCCTGCCATTCGGTGACGATCGCGAGCGCGTCCGCCCCTTCCAGCGCCGCGAGCGGTGATTCCGCGTAACGAATGCCTTCCAGTCCGGCAAATGCCCGCCGCGCTGCCGGAATTGCCACCGGATCGTAGGCGCTGACCACCGCGCCCTTCGCGAGAAGCTCCTTGATCAAGACGACGCTCGATGCCTCGCGCATATCGTCGGTATTGGGCTTGAATGCAAGGCCCCAGACCGCGATGCGGCGGCCGGCCAGCTTGCCGCCGAAGCGCGCGAGTATCTTGGCCGCCAGGACCCGCTTCTGGGCCTCATTGACCTGCTCCACCGCATCGAGGATGGGAAGGGCGCTCCCCGCATCCGCCGCGGCGCGGATCAGCGCCCGCACGTCCTTGGGAAAGCAGGAGCCGCCGTAGCCGGCACCGGCGTAGAGAAAGTGATGGCCGATGCGCGGATCCGCGCCGATGCCCCTGCGCACCTCCTCGATGTCGGCGCCCAGCCGCTCGGCCAGGTTGGCAAGCCCGTTCATGAAGGAGATGCGCGTCGCCAGCATGGCATTCGCCGCATATTTCGTCAGCTCCGCCGAGCGCACGTCCATGATGACCAGCCGCTCGTGATTGCGCTGGAACGGCGCGTACAGGGTTCGCATGATCTGCGTCGCGCGCGGGTCGTCCGAGCCCACTATCACGCGTATCGGGCGCATGAAATCCTCCACCGCAGCGCCTTCCTTGAGGAATTCCGGATTCGACACGACGGCAAAAGGCACATCGGCGCCGCGCTGTTTCAGCTCCGCGGCGATGGCAGCGCGGACCTTTTCCGCGGTGCCGACGGGAACGGTGGACTTGTCGACCACCAGGCGATACTCGGTCATGTGGCGGCCGATGCTTCGCGCCGCCGCGAGGACGTGCTGAAGGTCCGCGGAACCGTCCTCGTCGGGCGGCGTGCCCACCGCGATGCACTGCACGGAGCCGAATCCGACCGCGTCCTTGACGTCGGTGGTAAATCGCAGCCGCCCGGCAGCGCGGTTGCGCCTGACCACATCGAGAAGCCCCGGCTCGTGTATCGGCATGCCGCCGCCATTCAGGGTGCGGATCTTGGCGTCGTCCAGATCCAGACACAGGACTTCGTTGCCGACTTCCGCCAGGCATGCGCCGCTGACCAGGCCGACGTATCCGGTGCCGATAATGGTGATCTTCACGGCGTCAAATCGAATTCTTCGCTGCGCTTCGGCGGATAGGTTTCCCAGCCTCCGCAAGCGGGGCAATGCCAGTAGAACTGCCGCGCCTTGAAGCCGCAATTCTCGCAGCGGTAGCGCGCCAGGCGCTGCGTATGGCTGTGCACGAGGTTGCGGACCAGTTCCAGATCGTGGCGCCGCTCGGCGGGCGCGACCAGAATTTGCGCCTCGAGCAGCTTGTCGAGTCCGAGCAGCGTCTGGTTGCGGCGCAATTCATCCTTGACCAGCCTGTAGGCGGCTTCGGCGCCCTCCTCCCCCAGGGTGGACTGGAAGGCGACATCGAGCAGATCGAGCGATGGAAAGCTCGCCAGATAGCCGCGCAGCAGCGTCAGGCCCTCCCCGGTCCGGCCCAGGGCGCGATGGCTCTCAAGGAGGCGCTGCGCCACCAGTGCGAGATAGGCCGGGTTCTGCTGCTCGATGTGCTTCCACGCCTCGATGGCTCCGGCCTGGTCGCCGGCGGCCGCGGCAAGGTCGCCGAGGATCATGTTGGCGCGGACGCACTTTCGGTGCGCAGCCAAAGCCTTCTCGATGTGGCGTTTCGCCTCATCGGGCCGGGAATGCGTGGCCTCGAATACTGCAAGTTCGCAGTAGTAGTTTGCAATTTCCTTCTGCGAGGACTGCCCCAGGTCCTTCTCCAGCTCTTGCGCGATGCCGATCGCCTTGAGCCAGTCCTTTTCCTGCTGGTAGATCTCCAGCAGAAACTTGTGCGCCTCGACACGATGAGGCGAGCCCTTCAGCTTGAGAAACACCTCTTCCGCCCGGTCGAGCAGCCCCGCCTTGAGGTAGTCCTGCCCGAGCTCGAGCATGGCATGCAGGCGCTGCTCCTGGCCGAGGTCCGAGCGCTCCAGGAGGTTCTTGTGCATCCGGATCGCCCGTTCGGTCTCGCCGCGCCGGCGAAACAGGCTGCCCAGGCCGAAATGCAGCTCGACGGTCTGGGGATCGACCTTGACCACCTCGATGAACGCCTCGATCGCCTTGTCCGGCTGCTCGTTCAGCAGGAAATTCAGGCCGCGGAAATAGGATCGCGGCAGATTCCGGGATTCGGAGAGCAGCTGCTTGATGTCGATGCGCGCGGCGAGCCAGCCCAGCCCGAAAAACAGCGCGAATCCGATCAGCCACCAGAACTCGAATTCCATCGATTCAGGCCAGGGTCTGGGGAGGAACGCGCTCGGGCTGCGCGCGCGCTGCGCGCTTCAGGCTCGCGATCTCGCGTCGCTGGCGGAACAGACGCGACAGGCAGGCGAGAATCCCGAACGCGGCGCCGAGCGCGAAAAACACCAGCAAGACCAGAATCAACGGCATCTGCCACGGTTCACCGAGCAAGAGGTGCAGCTTTACGGTTTCCGTGTTTCCGAAAGCAAAAACGAGCAGCGCCAGGAAAATGAGCGCCCGCAGCAGCCACGACAGGTAAGTGAGGATTTTCATGGATCGTCCGGGATCTCAAAGCAAGACGGCGGCACCTCGTCGATGCCGCCGTCAACACGCGCCGGCCGTGTCCTCCTATTTCTGGTCGACCCGCTCGCGCAGTTCCTTGCCGGCCTTGAAGTGCGGCACGAATTTTTCCGGAACGTGCACTTTTTCGCCTGACTTCGGGTTGCGGCCGACGCGCGCCGGGCGGTGATTGAGTCCGAAACTGCCGAAGCCGCGTATCTCGATGCGCTGGCCCTTCACAAGGCTCTGCGTCATCGAGTCCAGAATCATCTTGACCGCGAATTCGGCGTCCTTGGCGACGAGCTGCGGATAACGCGCCGCCAGCTTGGCAATCAATTCGGACTTGGTCATGCCGGACCTCGAATACCTTACTGTTGAGCGTTCTTGTTGTCCAGTTTCGCCTTCAGGAGCGCACCCAGGTTGGTGCTGCCGCTGCTGGCCGCGCTATCGCTCTGGTGCTTCGCCATGGCCTCGTTCTCATCCGAGAGGTCCTTGGCCTTGACGGAAAGATTGATCGTGCGATTCTTGCGGTCGATGTTGATGATCATCGGCGTCACGCCGTCGCCCTCTTTGAGATGGGTGCGCGCATCCTCGACGCGGTCGCGCGAGATCTCCGAAGCGCGCAGGTAACCCTCGACCTCGCCGCCCAAGGTGATAACCGCGCCCTTGGCATCGACGGACTTGACCGTGCCCGACACCACCTTGCCCTTTTCGTGGGTGGCGACGAAGTTGCTGAATGGATCGCCTTCAAGCTGCTTGATCCCGAGAGAGATGCGCTCGCGCTCCACGTCGATCGACAGCACCATGGCTTCGGTTTCCTCGCCCTTCTTGAAATTGCGCACGGCCTCTTCGCCCGCCAGGGTCCATGACAGGTCCGACAGGTGAACCAGGCCGTCGATGCCGCCCGAGAGGCCGATGAAGATGCCGAAGTCGGTGATCGACTTGATCTGCCCCTTCACCTTGTCGCCCTTCTTGAAGTTGATCGAGAACTCTTCCCACGGATTCGGCAGGCACTGCTTCATCCCCAGGGATATGCGCCGGCGCTCCTCGTCGATTTCCAGGATCATCACCTCGACCTCGTCGCCGAGCGCGACCACCTTGGACGGGTGGACGTTCTTGTTGGTCCAGTCCATTTCCGATACATGCACCAGGCCCTCGATGCCCTGCTCGACCTCGACGAAGGCGCCGTAGTCGGTGAGGTTGGTGACTTTGCCGAATAGGCGCGTGCCCGTGGGATAGCGGCGCGAGAGGCCGACCCAGGGGTCCTCGCCGAGCTGCTTCAGGCCGAGCGAGACGCGGTTCTTCTCGGTGTCGAATTTCAGAACCTTGGCGGTGACTTCGTCCCCGACGTTGAGTACTTCGGAGGGATGCTTCACCCGGCGCCAGGCAAGATCGGTGATATGCAGCAGGCCGTCTATGCCGCCGAGGTCCACGAACGCGCCGTAGTCGGTGATGTTCTTCACGATGCCCTTGACGGTGGAACCTTCCTGCAGGCTCGCCAGAAGCGCATCGCGTTCCGCTCCCTGCGAGGCCTCGAGCACGGCACGCCGCGACACGACCACATTGTTGCGCTTGCGGTCGAGCTTGATGACCTTGAACTCCATCTCCTTGCCTTCGTAGGGCGTGGTGTCCTTGACCGGGCGGATGTCCACCAGCGACCCGGGCAGGAAGGCGCGAATCCCGTTGGTCATGACGGTCAGGCCGCCTTTGACCTTGCCCGAGATCATTCCCTTCACCAGCGCGCCGTTCTCCAGGGCTTTTTCCAGGTCCATCCACGCCGCAAGACGCTTGGCCTTGTCACGCGACAGGCGCGTCTCGCCGTAGCCGTCCTCGAGGGCCTCGATGGCGACGCTGACGAAGTCGCCGAGCTTGACCTCGATTTCGCCTCTTTCGCTCTTGAATTCCTCGATGGCAATGAAAGATTCGGACTTCAGGCCGGCGTTGACCACGACAAAATTCATGTCGACGCGGACGACTTCAGCGGTGATCACCTCGCCGGTGCGC
>JBGPYQ010000190.1:0-6927 GCA_041493345.1 Gammaproteobacteria bacterium
CACTTCCGCGACGGCGTACTTGATCATCGAGATCTCCTCGCGCGCCGCGTGGAGCCCCGCCGTCTCGATCTTCCACGCCGCGTGCAGCACCATCAGCCGCGCCGAATCGATCTCCATGCGCGACTCGGCCACCCAGTTCTGAATGACGCCCTTCTCCGCCAGCAGACTGCCGTGCGTGTAACGCGTGTTGGCGCGCTTGCACATCTTCCCGAGCGCCACTTCGGCCTGGCCGATGACGCGCATGCAATGGTGGATGCGCCCGGGCCCGAGCCGGCCCTGCGCGATCTCGAAGCCGCGCCCCTCGCCGAGCAGGGGGTGACGCGCGAGCGCATCGCCGAGGCGCGCATCATGATCGATTCGGCGCGGCTGCTGGTGCTGAAGGCCGCCTGGATGATGGACACTGTCGGCAACAAGGCGTCGCGCGCAGAGATCGCGATGATCAAGGTGCTCGCGCCGAACGTCGCCTGCCAGGTGCTCGACTGGGCCATCCAGGCGCACGGCGGCGGCGGCGTGTCGGAGGATTTTCCGCTCGCCTACCTGTACGCGCACTCGAGGACGTTGCGCCTCGCCGACGGGCCCGACGAAGTGCACCGCAATGCCATCGCCCGGCTGGAGTTGTCCAGGCACGCCGCCGCGCCGAAGCACTGAGTAACGGGTCTGATGAAATAGGCGCGGAATCCGGGATGATGAAGCGCTGCGAGGGCCTGGGCCTTGCGGGCCCCGGCCGGGGGCCGTTCCTTCGGTTCCACGCGTTCTGCGTTCGCTGTTCAGGCTTGCTTGGGAAGCGGCGGGACCGTTCGCGGCTTGCGGTCCGGGCCGGTGGCGACGTAGGTGAGCGTCGCCTCGGTCACCTTGACGATCTCGATGTCGGCCGGATTGCGCTGCGCATAGACCTCGACATTGACCGTGATCGAGGTGTGGCCGACGCGCACGATCTCGCCGTAGAACGACAGCACGTCGCCGATGAACACCGGTTGCTTGAACTGGAACGAATTCACCGCGATCGTGGCGACGCGTCCACGGGCATGGCGCGCGGCGAGCACGCCGCCGGCGATGTCCACCTGCGCCATGATCCAGCCGCCGAAGATGTCGCCGTGCTGGTTGGCGTCGGCAGGCATCGGCACCACGCGCAGCACCGGCTCCCTGCCTTCGGGCAATCGGGTCTCGCTCATGGAAGGATTCTAGCTTCGGAGGGGCGTGCACGCCACGGATCAAACCGACCCGTGATATTGCTTGAGTGACAGCGGCGCGCCGGGACCCGCTGCTTGAACGGCTGGATGAGTCGTTTGCGGGTTGCGCCGGGGCGCTAACGCTGGAACGCGGCCACGCCGGTGATGGAATTGTTGATCAGATAGGACATGCCGGCGTGGGTAGCGACACTGCCGGCGAAAAATCCGGATATGACTGCGGTGTTAGTGGACGGGGTCGTTGCTACGATAGTTCCTCCAAAGGTGCTGGCGCCGCGGTTGATGCCGACCTCGGAGCTGGGGTTGAGGCCCGTCGAGAAACCCGCGGTCTGCATGTTGATCGCGGTTGCGCTGGTGGTTACGGTGAAGTTTAGCCCGACCTTGTTGTTGAGGAAATCGCCCACAAGCGTGCCCGAGAACGTTCCCGGGGGCGTCACCCCAAATGCAAGTGTCGGCTGGGTTGCACCGATGAGGTGGTAGGTGAAGGTGACGCCGATCGGCAAGGTCGCGATCGGTGTCGGCTGGCCTACGACATAGTGCAGGCCCCCGTCGCCGGGGAAGGTACTGAAGGGCGCGCCGTCCTTGGAGACGTCGCCTGTCCAGCGTCCCCAGGCCAGCACCCCGTCGGCCCCGAATTCGGCATGCGTTCCGGTCCCGGCGACGAGCGCATAGGTGCCATCGGAAGTGCTGCCGTTACTCATCACGAATTGAATCAATCGGCCCGAGCCGTCGAAAACCGCGGCCACGGCGGGAGGAGACAAAGTGGCCTGGTTGCCCCCTTTGCCCCCGTTGCAAGTAGTGTCGCCTTTGCAGGGATCAACGAAGCCGCCGACCAGGAAACCAGGACCGGTGCCGAGCATCGTCGGGGTCGAGGAAACCGGCGGGAGCGGGATCGAGGAAGGATTGCCCTGCGAATCGCGGTTTTCACCCGCTACATACGTCTGCAGCGGGCCCGCCTGCGGCGGCGGCAAAGTCGGGCCTTGCGAGGTCCGCTCCGGCGGCACGTTGGTGTTGGGCCCGGCGTAACCGGATGTGCCTGCCGGAATGTCGATCGAGCCGCCGTTGTTGGTCAGCGACCAGACGCCGCTGGTGCCGGTGACCCGGGTGGAGCCGTCATCGCCGATCCGGATCAGGCCGCCCGTGCCGCGGATGCCGATGGTCGCGGTCGGCGTAGCGATCTTGTAGCTGTCGCGGTGGACGCGGCCCACCAGCCCGGTGACCGTGCGCAGCGCGCCCTTGAGCAGCTGGAAGAAGACTTTTTCGCTGCCGTCGGCTTTGCCCTCGAAGACGAAGTCCCTGATGTCGAACTCGGTGTTCGGCTGCAGCGAAACGTAGGAACCGTCCGAAAAGCGGATCTGCGCCCGGCCGTTATGGGTGGAGATATTGTCGCCGGTTTTCACTTCCGTGCCCTTGAGCAGCCGGCGCGGCGTGCCGTCGGCGCCGCGAACGGTGACGTCGCCGACGGCGAAGTCGATCTTCCCGGTGTTGGCCATCCCCGGACTGGAAAACGCGGCCGCGGCCAAAACCAGTGCGACGCCGCGCAGGGAAATCGGTCTGAAGCGGTTCGAGTGGCTCATATCGGTTCGCACCTCCGGCAAAGGACATGCCCAACAAGCGCAGGGTTTTCGTGGGGGGACTATCTTACGCTAGAACTCGCGCCGCAACACCACGGAGAACAAGGTGCGCGTGTACTTGTCGAGTTCGATATTTGAGCGGTTGTCGGTGTAGCTCAGCTGCGGCACCAGCGCCCAGTCTTTAGCGACCGGGTAGTTGGCCCCGACACGCAGGTCGGTCTGGGTGTCGCGGCGCGTAACCAGGAACAGCGGCTCCGGCCCGCCGTAGCGGCGCTGCTCGAGACTCAGGGAACCGAACACAAGCAGTTTGGGCGCGACGGTCATCTGGCCTCCGAGCCGGATTCCCGCGGGCTTGTGGCCAAGCTGCGGGACGCCGGCTGCGTCTTCCTTCTCGCGCCCAAGATATATCGTTCCGAACACTATGGGGCTCCAGGATCCGCCGAGGTTCTCGGCATAGGCGAGGCCGAAGATTTCCCGCCGTGCGTTGCGAATGCCCTGGGTCGGGTAGCGCAGGTCCGCAACCTGGGTGAAGGCCGTCACCTGGCGCGCATCGCTGTAACTGTGCTGCCACTGCATCACGACGCCGTGCGAGTCCCGAAAGCGCGTATTGTCGACGCTGAAACTCTGCCCCTGGTATCCCAGCGTGACGGCTTCCTTGCCGCGCGACCAGCGCGTTCCCAGGTTGCCGTCGAGCGTATTGGTGTCGAACTGGTCCTGCGTTTCGTTGAGCTTGAAGTTGGCGGCGGCGCCGGCAATCAGCGCCCAATCCGGCGCAAACGGGCGCACAAGATTCCCGCCGCCGCCAAACGTGGCGAAGTTATCCGCGAGCTTCGAGCCTCCGGGGCCAAGGGTGGCCACGGCACCGCCAAAAGCCGGGATTGCGATCTGGCCACTCGCCGTGGCGCTGTTGACATTGCTGTCGGTGCCGATGCCGAACTCGAGAAAACCCGATGAGCGCGCAGGCCCGGCCCCGAGGGCGGACAGGAAGCGGTCTATCGTTTGTTTGACGGCTTCGGGGGCGTCGCTTGCACGCACGCTCTCGAATTCGCGCCTTGCGTTCTCGCGCTCACCCAGCTCGAAGTAGGCGCGGGCGATCTCGGTGCGCGCCTGCAGGTAGTTGGGATTGACCGCAAGCACGCGCTCGAGCGCAAACACGGCGTGCTGCGCATCGCCGGCGTCGAGCGCGGCGATTCCGAGCAGGTAGTCGAATTCGACTTCGCCCGCCCGCCGCGATTCGAAGGGCGCGAGCAACTCGTACGCGGCCCCGGGGTTCCTGGCCTGGACAAGCTGGCGGGCGCGGTCAAGGACATCGTCGGCGAGGGCGATCGACTGCAGCGCGACGAAAAGCGCGGCCACGCTTGTTGCTCGCGCAAGCATTCGCAATGCCGTCTTGTTCATGCTGAACAACTACCCCCCGGAAAATGCTATCACGACCAGCGGCGCTGCCTGGAGGACGAGCAGGGGCCCGTCCTTATCCGCGCGTAGCGGCGGCCCGGCTTTCCGGATGGATCAGCGGCCCGCCGCGAAGAATTTCACGATCCGCGGCCGGCGAGGTAATGCAGCGGCCCGCCGCGAAAGGGCGCAAACCCGGTGCCGAATATCAGCCCCGCGTCGGCGAGGTCGGCATCGGCAACGATGCCTTCGGCGAGCGCCGCCTGCGCCTCCTTGAGATAAGGCTCGAGGAGCGTATCGGTCAGCTCCGGATCCGCGATGCCTGCCGCGCCCTTTTTCGCTTTTCCCTTCTCCCATACATAGAAACCGCGGCCGGACTTCCTGCCGAGATTTCCGGCGCTCACCAGCTCGGACAATTTCTTCGGGGGCGTGGCCTGCTCGCCCGCCAGCTCCTTGCCCACGGCCATGCAGATGTCCAGGCCGACAGTGTCGGCGAGCTCGATTGGCCCCATCGGCATGCCGAACGCGGTAGCCGCGGCATCGATCGTCTCCGGCGCGACGCCTTCGTCCACCAGCCGCAGCGCCTTGTCGATATAGGGCCCGAGCACGCGATTGACGAGAAAGCCCGGGGAATCCTTTACCGGCAGCGGCAGCTTGTCGATCTGGCGCACGAAGGCGGCCGCTTTCTTCGCGACCTCGCGGTCGGTGCGCTTGCCGGCAACGACCTCCACGAGCTGCAATTGCGGCACCGGGTTGAAGAAGTGCATGCCGACCAGGCGCGACGGGTTCCTGAATTTGGCGCTGATGTCGGCGAGCTTCAGGCTGGAAGTGTTCGAGGCGAGAATTGCGTCGGGCCTGGCCGCCGCCTCGAGCTTCGCGAACAGCTCGCGCTTCGCCTGAAGGTTCTCGAAAATCGCCTCGATGACGACATCCGCCCGGCGCACGCCGTCTCCCGCGGTGTCGGGGATCAGCCGGTCGGTGGCGTCGCGGATGCGCAGTTTATCGCGCAGCCGGCGCTGGAAAAGCTCCTGTGCGCGCTTCATGGCCGGGGCCAGGCGCTCGGGCGACTGGTCCTGAAGCGTCACGGTGAGGCCGCGCATCGCGCACCAAGCGGCGATGTCCCCGCCCATGACGCCGGCGCCGATCACGTGCACATGCTTCGCCTGGAAACTGCTTTCCTTTCCGAGCGTCTTCAGGCGCTCCTGGAGAAAAAAGATGCGGATGAGGTTTCTCGCGGTATCGCTCTCGACGAGCCAGGCCACGGAAGCCGATTCATCCCTGCGCGGAGCGAACGGATCCCCGCCGTGGTGCTGCCACAGATCCAGGATCGCGTAAGGCGCCGGATAGTGTTCGCGCCGCGCTCTTGCCGCGAGCTGCTTTCGCGCCATCGAGGCGACGATGGGGCGCATCGGCGCGGAGTTCATCAGCGCCTGAATGAAGGGAAGCTTGCGCGGCCGGGGTGCCTCGAGCGCCATCATGCGCGCGGTGTTCTCCTGGATCCGCGGCGGCACCGCGGCGTCGACGAGGCCCATGCGCTTGGCGCGGCGCGCATCCACCGCGCGGCCGGTCATGAGCATGTCGAGCGCGGCGGCGGGACCGACCAGCCGCGGCAGGCGCATGACTCCGCCCCAGGCCGGCAGGATGCCGAGCATCACCTCGGGCAGCGCGAATCGCGTTCCCGGCTGGTCCACCGCCACGCGATAGCGGCAGGCGAGCGCGAGCTCGACGCCGCCGCCCATGCAGTAGCCGTTGACGAGCGCGAGCGTGGGGAAAGGCAGGGCTGCGAGCTTGTTGTACAGGTCCCAGCCGCGCTTGACGATCCGCATGGCATCGTCGGGGGTCTCGATTCGGGTGAATTCCTCGACGTCGGCCCCGGCGATGAAGCCGGATTCCTTGCCCGAGCGGATAATGAGCGCCCGCGGCCTGTTGGTGCTCAGCTCGTCGAGGATCCGGTCGAGTTCGGCCATCACATCGGCCGAGAGCGTATTGGTCGAAGCGTCCGCCTTGTCGAAAGACAGCCAGACGAGGTTGTCGCGGTCGGTGTCGAGCTTCCAGTGCTTGTAGGTCATGTCGGAGAGGATCCCGTCATTCCCGCGAAAGCGGGAATCCAGCGGCGTTCGCTTCAATCAAGTTATCGAATCGAACAAGTCGTTCCAGTACGGATTGTCTCGTTCAATCAGTTTCTGTTTTCACATCCGGTTCCATTTCTTGATCTGCTTCTCACGCGTAATGGCGGCGGTCATGTCATTAAAGACCTCGTAATACACGAGCCGATGCACCTTGTATTTCTTGGTAAAGCCGTCAACGAGGTCGTTCCTGTGCTCGAAGATGCGCTTGATAAGATCGCTGGTTACGCCGATGTACAGTGTGCCATTGCGAGCGCTGGCCAGAATGTAAACACAGGGTATCCTATTCACGTCGCTGGGTCCCCGCTTTCGCGGGGACGACAGCTAGAGTGTCTCGACCAGCATCGCGCCGCCCAGCCCGCCGCCGATGCAGATCGACGCCATGCCTTTTTTGCCGCCGGTGCGCTTGAGCACGTGCAGCAGATGCAGCACGATGCGCGCTCCCGAGGCTCCGACCGGATGGCCGATCGCGATGGCGCCGCCGTCCACGTTCAGCTTTTCCATGTCGAGATCGCCCATGGCGGCGTCGAGCCCGAGCTGCTCGCGGCAGTACTTGCCGTCCTTCCAAGCCGCGAGGCAGCCCAGCACCTGCGCGGCGAACGCCTCGTTGATCTCCCAGGCGTCGAGGTCGTTCGGCTTCAACCCCTG
>JBGPYQ010000097.1:0-11377 GCA_041493345.1 Gammaproteobacteria bacterium
CGGCGTCGAGCCCGAGGCCGGCGACGACGCCACGCGCTCGTTCAAAACGAAGACTCTGCAGAGCTGCCACAACCCGGACACCATCGCCGACGGGGCGCGCACCCATTCGCTCGGCCGGCTCACCTTTCCGCTGGTATTGCGTTACGTGCACGATATGGTCACGGTGAGCGACGCGGAGCTCGTTCGGGCGATGTTTTACCTGTGGGAGCGCATGAAAATCATCGTCGAGCCGACCGGCGCGCTCGGCGCGGCCGGCCTCTTCGAGCGCGGCCTCCCGGTGGCCGGCAGGCGCGTCGGCGTCGTTATCTCAGGCGGCAACGTCGACCTGAAGCTACTCGCCCGGTTCGTGTAAGCGGATGGGGTGCCGTGGTCATGGCGCCGCACCTCGAACTCCAAACAAGAGCATCCGCCGAATTCCGCTTCTACGAGGAGCTGAACGACTTCCTCGCGCCCGAGCGGCGCAAGACGGCGTTCCAGGTTGCGATAGACCGCGGCCGCTCGGTGAAGGACGCGATAGAGTCGGTGGGGGTCCCTCACACCGAGGTCGATCTCGTGCTGGTCGACGGCGCATCCGTCGCCTTCGAGCACGTGCTGCGCGGCGGCGAGCGCGTCGCGGTCTATCCGGTATTCGAGCGCTTCGATATCGCGCCTGTCGTGCACTTGCGGCCGTCGCCGCTTCGCGAAACGCGGTTCGTCCTGGATACCCATCTGGGCAAGCTCGCGCGGCATCTGCGGCTCGCGGGCTTCGACAGCCTGTGGCAAAACGACTACGGCGACGAGGAGATCGTCGCGCTCTCGGTGGCCCAGAAGCGGGTGATCCTCACGCGGGACAAAGGGGTCCTCAAGCGCCGCGCGGTGCGGCGCGGCCACTTTGTGCGCGAGACCGAGTCGGAGAAGCAGTTCTGCGAAGTGGTGCGTGCCTTCCAGCTGGAACGCTCATTGAGGCCCTTCAGCCGCTGCAGGGTGTGCAACGCGGCGCTGCGCGAGATTCCGAAGGAGTCCGTGCGCTGGCGCGTGCCGGAAACGGTGTGGAGGCAGCTCGACGCCTTCACCGAATGCCCGGAGTGCGGGCGCATATTCTGGCGGGGCACGCACTACGAGCGCCTCAGCCGCGTGCTGCGGTCGGCCGGCGCGCCGGGCACCCCTTGAGCGACCAGACCTGCCGGCGTCCTCGCACGGGGAGCGCCAATCGGTTATCACTGCAGCATGACATCGGCAGAGGACGCTGACAACGGGCGGATTGAATTTCCTCTCGTTCGTTCGCGAATTCGTCAACGTCAAGACCGTCTGAATCAAGTAGCGTCCTAGGGAATCTTAGGCCGGTAAAAAAAACCGGGCTATGCAGCCCGGTTTTATCGCTTAGTAAGAACCTTGAACTAGAATTTGAAGACCACACCGATCGAAAGCAGATCGATGTCACTTTTACCTGTGTCGTCATTGCCCACATTCGTGAACCTTTCATATTCCACTCGGCCGGCCAACTGCTTCGTGAACGCATACTGAGCTCCGATGCCGAGGCTTAGGTTAGTTCCTTTTTTCTTGGCAGAGCCGGATACAGGGCCGACCGAAAATTTATCATCAACGTCCCAAGCCATGAGGCCGACTTTTCCGAACAGAGAGAACTGGTTCGCAAGTGGCAACGTACCAACTGCAGACACGTTGATACCGGTGGCTTTCCAATTGTCACTTACAGTGGCGGGACCCGAACCCTTAAACTTCCCGAAGTCGATGTAACCGACTTCGACGCCTACGTTTGGATGAAACTGGTATCCGCCGTACACCTTCCAGGCGTTGTCCGTGTCATCAAAACTCGTGCCAATCAGCGCTGAACTGGTATCCTTCATTGTGGACTGACCAAAACTCCCGCCCGCATACCACTGGGCATTGGCGGTATTCCACCCAAGCGTCAGGGCTCCCGCTGCAGCGACGGTAAGCACACGTAAGACCATGGGTTTGATATGTTTTTTAAACATGATTGCATAGCTCCTTTGCGAGTTGGTTTCATTATCCGAAAACATTGCGGCATCTGACAACTACAGACTGCTTCGCGGATGCTATTCGCATAATAAGAATGAGTCAACAACGCGACGCCAGTTTCGGCACTCCTCGCTCAGGTGATGAGCGGAGCCGGGTGCCTTCACCGAATGCCCGGAGTGCGGGCGAATATTCTGGCAGGGCACGCACTACGAGCGCCTCAGCCGCGTGCTGGAATCGGCTGCTGCGCGGGTCGCGATCGGGTTCCCTTGAGCGACCAGACCTGCCAACGCTCCTTACCGGAGAAGATCGGAATCGAATCGTCCACCGCGTTATCGGCGATTCGGTCGAATCGCTCGCCGAGCAGCGCTTCGAGTTCTCCCGCTTTGAGCCCGAAAGGCGGGCCGCGCTCGTGATCGTCGAAAAAGAAAAATCCCGCGAGCCTGCCTTTCGGACCCAGCAACTGGGAAACCCGCGGCGCGTAGCGCGGCCATACCCGGCGCGGCAGCGCGCAAAGAAAAGCGCGTTCGTAGACGAGATCGAACGGCCCGCCCGGATCGAAATCGAAGAAATCCCCAAACCGCACGAGGGAGGCGAGCGGCCCGAGAATTCCGCGCGCCCGCGCCACCGCGGCCGGCGCGAAATCGATGGCGAACACCTCGAATCCGGCTTCGGCGAAAGCGCGCACTTCGTAGCCCGAGCCGCAACCCGGTATCAGGACGCGCCGGCCGCGCGGCTTCGCTTTCAGAAATGCTTTGAGCGCCGCTGGAACGCCGCCGGCATCCCAGGGCGTGAAGCCTTCGCAAAAGCGTTTCTCCCAGAAATCGGGTCGCGCCGCGTCCTCCTTCGGCATCTGTTCAACCCTTCACGCACACGACCTGCTTCAGCGTGTGCACGACCTCGACGAGGTCGATCTGATCGGCCATGACGCGGTCGAGGTCCTTGTAGGCCCCCGGAATCTCGTCGAGCACGCCCTTGTCCTTGCGGCATTCGACGCCTTGCGTCTGCGCTTCGAGGTCGGCGCGCGAGAAGCGGCGCTTCGCTTCGCTGCGGCTCATGCGGCGCCCGGCGCCGTGGGCGCAGGAGCAGAAGGATTCGGGGTTGCCCTTGCCGCGTACGATGTAGGAGCGCGCGCCCATGCTGCCCGGAATGATGCCGAGCTCGCCCGTGCGCGCGCTGATCGCGCCCTTGCGCGTGACATAGACGCGCTCGCCGAAGTGGGTCTCCTGCCGCACGTAATTGTGGTGGCAGTTGATCGCCTCGATCGTGACGTCGAACCCCGGCAAGTGGCGGTGCAGCGTGCCGGTGATCAGGTCCATCATCTCGCGCCGGTTGGCATGGGCGTAATCCTGCGCCCAGCCGACCGCTTCGACGTAGTCGTCGAAGAGCTTCGAGCCTTCGTCGAACCATGCGAGGTCGCGGTCGGGAAGTTGAATGTCGTGTTTTTGCGCTTGCGCGCGCGCGGCGGCGATGAAATACCGGCCGATGCAGTTGCCGATGCCGCGGCTTCCGGAATGCAGCATGACCCAGACGTGCTGCGCTTCGTCGAGGCAAATCTCGATGAAGTGGTTGCCGCCGCCGAGCGAGCCCATCTGCCGCACCCATTTCTTTTCGTGGTCGCGCTGCATTTTCGCGATCTGCGGATGCTTGCGGACAACGCGTTCGAGGCGTTTTGCGAGCGGTGTGCAGGCTTCCCGGCGCGCGCCGGTATCGCCGTGCTCGTCGAACCCCACCGGCACCGCATGCTCGATGGCCGCGCGAATCCGCGCGAGATTGTCCGGAAGTTGCTCCGCTTTGAGCGACAGCCGCACGGCGTTCATGCCGCAGCCGATGTCCACGCCCACTGCCGAGGGGATGATCGCGCCCCGGGTGGGAATGACCGCGCCGACCGTCGCGCCGATGCCGACATGAACGTCCGGCATCGCCGCGATGTGCCCGAACACGATCGGCAACTGCGATACGTTCGCAAGCTGCTGGCGTGCGTGCGCGTCCACGTCGTCGGTGAAGATCTTCACCGGGACGCGGCCGCTTTCGATAATCTGTCTGACCGGCATGGGCAATGGGCAAAGTGGGCGCCGCTCATTTTACCGGGGGCGCAGGCGCCGGCGGTTTCAGGCTTTCACGGCGGCGAAATGCCATGTGCACCGGAACCCTGTAACATCCTGTTGCAAAAATATGTCCGGGGAAATGGGGCGGTTACATTTCTCTGCTGTAATCGCGGCGTGTCCCGTGGGGGAGACGCCCGCTCGCGTGTCCCGGAGTTCCTGTCAAATGAAAATGGACAACCGGTCGCTATTGCCTGAAACATCGACTCGCGCACGCAGTGTGTGGCGGCGAACCTGGGTCTGGCTTGTCGTGCTGCTTCTCGCAGCCGGTGGGGCTTACCTCCTGTATCAGCCAGCGAGTGACGCCCAGGCGCGCCTCAATCGGCGCGGAATCGATCCGACGCGGCCCACGCCGGTCGTGGCGGCGGCGGCAAAGACGGGCGAAATCAATATCTATTTGAACGGCCTCGGAACGGTAACGCCGCTGCGAACCGTGACGGTGAGAAGCCGGGTGGATGGAGAACTCGTCAAGGTCCTCTTCACCGAGGGCAAGACCGTCAAGGCCGGAGACGTGCTGGCCGAAATCGATCCGAGACCGTTCCAGGTTCAGCTCACGCAGATGGAAGGGCAGATGGCGCGCGACCAGGCGCTGCTCGCGAACGCCCGCATCGACTTCGAGCGCTATCGGACGCTCTACGCGCAGGACTCGATCGCCAAGCAGCAGGTCGACACCCAGGAAGCTCTGGTGCGCCAATACGAGGGCACGGTGAAGGGCGACCAGGGCCAGGTGGATAACGCGAAGCTTCAGCTCGCTTATTCGCACATTACCGCGCCCGCCAGCGGTCGCCTGGGCCTGCGGCTGGTCGATCAGGGCAATATCGTCCGTGCCGGCGATGCGAACGGGCTCGTTGTCATTACCCAGCTGCAGCCGATCACGGTCGTGTTCACCATCCCGCAGGACAACCTGCCCGGCGTGCTTGCCCGGCTGCGCAGTGGCGGGCTGCTCCCGGTCGAGGCGTACGACCGCGAGCAGAAAGTGAAGCTCGCGACGGGCGCGCTGCTCACGATGGACAACCAGATCGACCCTGCGACCGGCACGATCAAGCTCAAAGCGCAGTTTCCAAACGAGGACGGCAGTCTTTTCCCGAACCAGTTCGTGAACGTGCGCCTGCTGCTCGACACGCGCCGCGACGCCACGCTCCTTCCGGCGGCGTCCGTACAGCGGGGCGTTCAGGGCACGTTCGTCTATGTGGTCAAGGAGGACAAGACGGTCGCGTTGCGGCAGGTGAAGATCGGAACTACCGAAGGGGAGAGCGTGGCGGCGGACTCGGGGGTTTCGCCGGGCGAGCTCGTGGTGGTGGAGGGCAGCGATCGGCTGCGCGACGGCGCCAAGGTGGAAATTCCCGATCCGGCGAGCCGCGCTGCGCCGGCAGACGACGGCAAGAAACCCGCGAAAGGTGAAGGCCGGCCGCGCCGCAAAGCGGGCGAATGAATCCCTCCCGGCCATTCATCCTGCGGCCGGTGGCGACTTCGCTGCTGATGGCCGCCATTGTGCTCGCCGGCGCCATCGCGTATCGGCTGCTGCCGCTTTCCGCGCTCCCTGAGGTCGATTACCCCACGATCCAGGTCGTCACTTTCTATCCCGGCGCAAGCCCCGATGTGATGACCTCGTCGGTGACCGCGCCGCTCGAGCGCCAGTTCGGGCAGATGCCGGGCTTGAGGCAGATGTCCTCGACCAGCTCCGGCGGCGCCTCGGCGATCACGCTGCAGTTCAGCCTCGACCTGACCCTGGATGTCGCCGAGCAGGAAGTCCAGGCGGCCATCAACGCCGGATCTAATTTTCTGCCGCAGGACCTTCCCGCTCCCCCCGTGTACAGCAAGGTCAATCCCGCGGACGCGCCGATTCTCACGCTCGGGATTTCGTCGAAAACGCTGCCGCTGCCGCAAGTGCAGAACCTGGTCGATACGCGCCTCGCGCAAAAGATTTCGCAGCTTCCCGGCGTGGGGCTGGTGACGCTCTCGGGCGGCCAGCGGCCGGCGGTGCGCGTGCAGGTGAATCCCCGGGCGCTCGCGGCAGACGGCCTGAATCTCGAGGACGTGCGCACGGCGATCGCAGCGGCCAACGTCAACCAGGCGAAGGGCAGCTTCGACGGCCCGAGCCGCGCCTATACCATCGACGCCAACGACCAGCTGCGCTCGGCCGCCGAGTACAGTGCGGTGATTGTCGCTTACCGGAACGGCGCCCCTGTCCTGATCTCGGATGTCGCCGACGTGGTGGAGGATGCGGAGAACGTGCGCCTTGCGGCGTGGATGAACGACGTTCCGGCGGTGATCCTCAACATCCAGCGCCAGCCCGGGGCGAACGTGATCGAAGTGGTCGACGGCGTCAAGCGCCTGCTGCCCCAGCTTACCGCTTCGCTGCCGGCCGCCGTGGAAGTCGCGACGCTGACCGACCGCACCATCACCATCCGCGCCTCGGTCAGGGACGTGCAGTTCGAGCTGATGCTCGCGGTGGGCCTGGTGGTGATGGTGATTTTCCTTTTCCTTCGCACCGCCGCGGGAACCATCATCCCGAGCATTGCGGTGCCGCTCTCGCTGGTGGGCACATTCGGCGTCATGTATATCGCGGGATTCAGCATCAACAACCTTACATTGATGGCGCTCACCATCGCCACCGGCTTCGTGGTGGACGACGCGATCGTCATGATCGAGAACATCTCCCGCTACATCGAGGAGGGAATGCAGCCTCTCGAGGCGGCGCTGAAGGGCGCCGAGCAGATCGGCTTCACCATCATTTCGCTCACTTTTTCGCTGATCGCCGTGCTGATTCCGCTGCTGTTCATGGGCGAGGTGGTGGGGCGTCTGTTCCGCGAATTCGCGATCACGCTCGCCGTCGCCATCCTGATCTCCGCCGTGGTATCGCTCACGCTCACGCCGATGATGTGCGCGAAGCTGCTGCGCCACAGGCCCGAATCGGAACAGGGGGCGTTTTACCGCAAGACGGGAGCATGGTTCGACGCGGTGATCCGGCGCTACGGAGAGGCGCTCAACTGGGTGCTCGACCGCCAGACCGCTACGCTGTGGGTCGCCATCGGCACGCTCGCGCTCACGGTGATCCTCTACATCGTCGTGCCGAAAGGGTTTTTTCCGCTGCAGGACACGGGCGTGATCCAGGGCATCTCGGAGGCGCCGCAGTCGATCTCCTTTCCGGCCATGGCCGAGCGCCAGCAGGCGCTTGCACGAGCGATCCTGAAGGATCCGGCTGTCGAGAGCCTCTCTTCGTTCATCGGCGTGGACGGCACGAACACGACGCTCAATAGCGGCCGCATTCTCATCAATCTCAAGCCGAAGTCCGAGCGCGGCGCCGATGTCTCCGAAGTGATCCGGCGGCTGCAGGCGGGGATCGCCGGTGTCGAAGGCATTTCGCTCTACATGCAGCCGGTGCAGGACCTGACCATCGAGGACCGCGTGAGCCGCACGCAATACCAGTTCACCGTCGAGGACGCGAATCCGGACGAGCTTGCCCTCTGGGTGCACCGCCTGGTCGATCGGCTCGCGCAATTACCGCAGCTCGCCGATGTAACGAGCGACCTGCAGGATCAGGGGCTGCAGGCTTTTCTTTCGATCGATCGCGGCACGGCGTCGCGGCTCGGCATCACGCCGGCGGCGATCGACACCGCGCTCTACAACGCCTTTGGGCAGCGACTCATCTCGACCATCTTCACCCAGGCGAACCAGTACCGCGTGGTGCTCGAGGTGAAGCCCGAATTCCGCAGAGGGCCGGAAGCGCTGAAGGATATCTATGTCGCGTCCTCCTCCGGCGCGCAGATCCCCTTGAGCACCATGACGACGGTCACGGAGCAGCCGGCTTTGCTCTCAGTGAACCACTTGGGCCAATTCCCGGCCGCGACCATCTCGTTCAATATCGCGCCCGGGGCGTCGCTCGGCGAGGCGGTTCAGGCGATCGAGGCGCAAGCGCAGGCGCTCGGATTGCCGCCTTCGGTGCGCGTGAGCTTCCAGGGCGCGGCGCTTGCCTTCAGGGCGTCGCTCGGGAACGAGCTGTTGCTGATCCTCGCCGCGATCGTGACCATGTACATCGTGCTCGGCGTCCTGTACGAGAGTTACATCCACCCGATTACTATTCTCTCGACCCTGCCCTCTGCGGGCGTCGGCGCGCTGCTCGCACTCCTGCTCGCGCGCACCGACCTCGGCGTCATTTCCGTCATCGGCATCATCCTCCTGATCGGCATCGTCAAGAAGAACGCGATCATGATGATCGACTTCGCCCTGGAGGCCGAGCGCAAGGAAGGCAAGAGTCCGCGCGATGCGATCTATCAGGCGTGCCTGCTGCGCTTCAGGCCGATCATGATGACCACGATGTCGGCGCTGCTCGGCGCGCTGCCGCTGATGCTGGGCACGGGCGTGGGCTCGGAGCTGAGGCACCCGCTCGGCATCACCATGGTCGGCGGACTGATCGTGAGCCAGGCGCTCACGCTTTTCACCACGCCGGTGATCTATCTCTGGTTCGATCGCCTGGCGCGGCGCGTCGAAGGCGCGGGCCCGGAAAGCCCGCGTGACAAGCCTCTCGAGGGCGAGCGGCCGTGAACCTGACCGAGCCTTTCATCCGGCGCCCCGTCGCCACGACTCTTCTCACCGCGGGCATCACGCTTGCCGGTGCGGTGGCGTTCGGGCTGCTGCCGGTCTCGCCGCTGCCCCAGGTGGATTTCCCGACGATCTCGGTGCAGGCGCAGCTCCCCGGCGCAAGCCCGGAGGTGATGGCGGCGACGGTGGCGACGCCGCTCGAGCGGGCGCTGGGACGCATCGCCGGCGTCACCGAGATGACCTCATCGTCTTCGCTCGGCAACGCGCGCGTCACGCTGCAATTCGACCTCAATCGCAGCATCGACGGCGCCGCGCGCGACGTGCAGGCCGCGATCAACGCCGCGAGAAGCCAGTTGCCGACGAGCCTGCCGAGGAATCCCACTTACCGCAAGGTGAACCCGGCCGATGCGCCGATCATGATCCTCGCGCTCACTTCGAGCACCCTGGACCAGGGGCAGATGTACGACGCGGCCTCGACCGTGCTCGCGCAGAAAATCTCGCAAATCAACGGCGTCGGGCAGGTCACGGTGGGCGGGAGTTCGCTTCCGGCGGTGCGCGTCGAGCTCAATCCGACTGCGCTCAACAAGTACGCCATCGGGCTGGACGAAGTGCGTGCGGCGCTCGCCGCGGCGAACGCCAACCGGCCGAAAGGCTCGGTCGAAGATGGCGAGCGTCACTGGCAGGTCATGGCCGACGACCAGGCAAAGAAGGCAAGCCAGTACCTGCCGCTCATCGTCGCCTACAGGAACGGCGCCGCAGTGCGGCTCCCGGACGTTGCCGAGGTCGTGGATTCGGTCGAGGACCTGCGCAATGCCGGCTCGTCCAACGGCCAGCCCTCGGTGCTCGTCATCATCAACCGCCAGCCGAACGCCAATATCATCGAAACGGTCGACCGCGTCCAGGAGCTGCTGCCGCTCTTGCAGGCATCGATCCCGAGTGCGATCAATCTCAAGGTGGTGCTCGAGCGGACCAGCACCATCCGCGCGTCGCTTTTCGAAGTGGAGCGCACGCTCCTCATCGCGATGGGGCTGGTGATCCTCGTCGTATTCCTGTTCCTGCGCAATGCGCCGGCGACACTCATCCCGGCCGTGGCGGTGCCGGTGTCGCTGGTGGCCACCTTCGGCGTGATGTACCTCGCGGGCTTCAGCCTGAACAACCTCTCTCTCATGGCGCTCACCATCGCGACCGGCTTCGTCGTCGATGACGCGATCGTGGTGCTGGAGAACGTCTCGCGCCATATCGAAAAAGGCGTGCGGCCATTCCAGGCGGCGTTGATGGGGGCGCGGGAAGTCAGCTTCACCGTGCTGTCCATGAGCTTTTCGCTCATCGCGGTGTTCATCCCGATCCTGCTCATGGGGGGGATCGTGGGGCGTTTGTTCCGCGAATTCGCGGTGACGCTGTCGGTCGCGATCCTGGTGTCGCTTGCCGTGTCGCTCACCACCACGCCGATGATGTGCGCGCGGCTGCTCAAGGCGCAGGACGAGCGCCGTCCCGGAAAACTTTTTCTTGCCAGCGAGCGCGTGTTCCAGTGGATGCTCGCCGAGTACGAGGCGAGCCTCGGCTGGGCGCTGCGCCACTCGCGCCTGATGCTCGTCATCCTCGCCGCGACGGTCGGGCTGAATATCTACCTGTACATCATCGTGCCCAAGGGCTTCTTTCCGCAGCAGGACACCGGGCGCATGATCGGCTCGATCCAGGCCGACCAGGGCATTTCGTTTCAGGCGATGCGCCAGAAGCTCACCGATTTCATCGAGATCGTGCGCAGCGATCCGGCGGTCGAAAATGTGGTCGGCTTCACCGGCGGCGGCCAGCGCAATTCCGGCTTCATGTTCATTTCGCTGAAACCGCTCAAGGAGCGCAAGCTCTCCGCCGACCAGGTGATCGCGAGGCTGCGCCCGCGCCTGGCGCAGGAGGCCGGCGCGAACCTCTTCCTCGTGCCGGTGCAGGACATCCGCATCGGCGGGCGGCAGGCGAATGCGCAGTACCAGTTCACGCTGCAAGCGGACGATCTCGCCGAGCTGCGCACCTGGGAGCCGCGCGTGCGCCGGGAGCTTTCGAAAATGCCGGAACTCACCGACGTCAACACCGACCAGCAGGAAAAGGGACTGCAGACGACGGTCGTGATCGACCGGCCCAGCGCGGCGCGCCTCGGCATCACGCCGAAGATGATCGATACGGCGCTCTACAACGCTTTCGGCCAGGCGCAGGTCTCCACCATCTACTCGGCGCTCAATCAATACCACGTGATCATGGAGGTGGCGCCGCAGTACTGGCAAAGCCCCGAGGCGCTGAACGGCGTGTACCTGCTTTCGCCGACCCGGGGTCAGGTGCCGCTCTCGGCGATCGCGCGCTACGGGCCGAGCACCGCGCCGCTGTCGGTGAACCACCAGGGGCAGTTCGTGGCCTCCACGATTTCCTTCAACCTTCCGGAGGGCGTGACGCTGGGCGAGGCGACGCAGGCGATCAACGACGCGATGGCGCGAATCGGGGTGCCCATCACCGTCCACGGCAGCTTCCAGGGCACGGCGCGCGCGTTTCAGGCTACACTCGACAGCCAGCCGTGGCTCATTCTCGCGGCGCTCGTGACCGTCTATATCGTGCTGGGGGTGCTCTACGAGAGCTACGTGCACCCGATAACGATTCTATCGACCCTGCCTTCGGCGGGCGTGGGTGCGCTTCTCGCGCTGCTGCTCACTCGCACCGAGTTCAGCATCATGGCCCTGATCGGCGTGATCCTCCTGATCGGCATCGTCAAG
>JBGPYQ010000274.1:0-3040 GCA_041493345.1 Gammaproteobacteria bacterium
CCGTTCTTGACCTGGTCATTCACGACGCCTGGAGGAGCGATCAGGATGTCGGCGGAATCGCCCCCGGCAAGACGTCGGGCGAGCTCCGGAGCCGTGCCGAACTGGATTCTCACTATGTTGCGCGTGTCGCGCCGGAATTGCTCGGCCAGCCTGGCGAGGCTCGGCTCGAACGCGCCGGTGCTCAGGACCCTGATATCGGCGGCGCTCGCCGCGCTACCCGCCATGAGCAACGCCAGTCCCGCAAACCGCATCGGCATCATTTGCTGTCTCCCGCGAAACTCGTACTGGCGGTCATGATACCCATATCGGCGGGGCGCGGAAAACCGGGGCGCCTCGCACGCGGTTCTTACTCGCCGTACATCTCGGTGATCAGGCGACGCAGCAGCATCGCGGTCGCGGGCTCCAGCTCGTCCAGCCGCCGCCCGAGCCTCTCCTTGGCGATCGTGCGGATCTGATCCACCGCGATCTCGGCCTTGCGACCCGCGCATACGGTCGCCACCCGGCTTCGCCAGCGCGGATGAAGCTTCGTCGTCAGCGGGCACACCACCACGGTATCGAGAAACCGGTTCATATCGTCCTGGCTCACGACCACGACCGGCCGGGTCTTGGCGATCTCGCGCCCGCGCGTGGGGGCGAGGTCGGCGAAATACACGCCGTAGCGCCCGACCGGGCGCGTCACCACTTTTCCCCGGGCTCGATCCCGTCCGCCAGCGTCGCGTCGAGATCGCTCCAGTCCTCCTTCTCGCGCGCCGTCTCCCGGTACGTTTCCTCCCAGGTCAGGCGCTTGTCCTTCTTCCCGCGCAGCAGAAGCCCCTCTTCCCGGGCCTCAAGCACCAGAGCGTCCTTGATTTCATAGCGCTCCAGCACGGCCTTGGGCAGCCGCACGCCGCGCGAGTTGCCGATCCGGACGACCTTCAATTCGACCTTCGCCGGGCTCTTCCGGGGTGTGGGGAGGGAATCGCGTTTCATGTAATTACTGTACTTACATTGCGGTGGTTCGTCAAACCCGGTCCGGACAATGCCGCCGCCCGCGACGACACCGGAAGGCGCTTCACCACCAACTCCAATTGGCGTCGTGGCGATGACGAATCTGCATAACCGGGTCATAACCGGGATCGGCGAGCCAGCGGCGCAACCGGCGGTCGTTCAGGGTGCGCAGACGGTGGTCGAATTCCCGGCGGTACCAGCGCGGCGCACTGCTTCGCATGGTGACTTCGGCGTCCGAATGAAAGCGCGCTATTGCGCGACGGCCCTCGCGCGAATGACGATCGAGCAACGCGTGCGCCCACCAGGGCGCGGCGTCGCTCCGGTCGCGCAGCACCCAACGGTACTCGTGGGTCTGACCGCGACGGCGGTATGTGCGTGACATGACGTGTCTCCAGTGAAGGACAACTACGTCATGGGCTGCACTCCTTTCCGGTGGAATCGTATGAACAGGCGGGCGAATTTACATCAGTCGTGGCTGGTATGGAAGCCGATCCCGCGCCTCGGCGGATCGGGCGGCGGTTGCAGCAGCGGCAACAGCTTGCGGTAGATGTCGCGTAGCGCGCCGAGCGCGCCCTGCAACGGACCTATTGTGGAGCGCCGCCCGAATCACCGCCGCGATCGAAGCGTTTCCTGAGTTGCTTCGCGTGCGACAGTACTCGGGGCACGTGCTGCGTCGCCGCCTCCCACACGATTTGCGGGTCGACGGCGAAATAATGATGCGCGATCAGATCGCGCATCCGCGCTGGACCCGACCAGTCCGCTTCCGGAATAGTGGCCTTCGCTTCCTCGGGAAGCTTCTTGACGGCCTCGCCGATCACCTCGAGATTGAACAGCACGGCGTCGAAAAGCATCTCGTCCGATGCGAATCGCTCGAACGCCATGCCCTTCACGAAGCGGTGCAACTTTTCCGCGCTGTCGATCAGATCGTCCAGATAGAGCAGCCAGTCACGCGACACGAATGAGGTCCCGCTCGACGTGCCGACGCGCCCGGGGCTTGAGCCCCCGCTCAGTCACCAGGTCCACGGTTCTTCCTAGCAACGTCTCGAGGTAGTCCTTGAGATCGAAGTAACCGCGGAAGGTCGCCGGCCCCTCGAATTCCACGAGCACGTCCACGTCGCTGCCTTCGCCCATCTCGTCGCGCGCCGCCGAACCGAACAGGGAAAGACGCTTGACTCCGAAACGCGCGGCGACCTCCGGCCGGCGCTCGGCGAGCGCCGCGAGAATCTGTTGACGTTTCATAACCATCGCGCCTCCGTTGGGTGCGGCGCATTTTACCAGCCGGCCGGCGGTATGCTCGAAACCCAAAAAACGTTCACGACCCGTTGCGGTACGCGGCGAGATCGCGCTCATCCTCCTTGATCCAGGCCTGCATTTCCGCGGCCGTGAAGCCGCGCGGCGCCGGCAACGGGCGCCCCTCCTCGCGCAGGCTTGCCGCAAGGGACAGCAGCAACCGCCGCCGCTCCTCGGCACTCAAGCGCCGCGCGGCCGACTCGATTTCCAGGAAATTGCCCATGGATGCAAGGCTACACCTCTCAAACGACTCGGACAATGCCAGCGATCGCGGTGAGCGCTACGCGGCAGCCATCTCCGCGCCATGGGCCGCGAGGTAGTCGTCGTAGCTGCCGCGGAAGTCCACCACCGTCGCGGCTGCACCGGGTTTGCCGGGCCTCAACTCGAGGATGCGCGTGGCGAGCGAGGAGACGAACTCGCGGTCGTGCGAGACGAAGACGAGCGTCCCGGTGTACTTGTCGAGCGCGGTGTTGAGCGACTCGATCGATTCCATGTCGAGGTGGTTGGTCGGCTCATCGAGCAGCATCACGTTCGGCATGCCGAGCACGAGCTTGCCGATCAGCATGCGCTGCCCCTCGCCGCCGGAGATCACCTTGAGCGACTTCTTCTGGTCGTCGCCCGAGAACAGCAGCTGCCCGAGCGTCGCGCGCACGATCTGGTCGTCCTGCTCGCGGTCTTTGCGCCGCCAGCGGCCCAGCCATTCGGCGAGCGATTCGTCACCTTTGTCGCCTTTGAATTCATCCGCCGGATCCTGCGGCCAATA
>JBGPYQ010000255.1:0-4248 GCA_041493345.1 Gammaproteobacteria bacterium
CGCCCTGGTCGAACGACCCGGTCACCGATCGGCCGGGCGAGGTCATCTATCTGCGCGACGAGGAGTCCGGCGAGCTGTGGGGGCCGACGGCCCGGCCGATCCGTGACGAGGCCGCGCCCTATATCGCCAAGCACGGCCAGGGATACAGCCGGTTCGAGCACACCGCACACGGTGTCGCGCTCGATCTCCTCCAATACGTGCCGCTCGATGATCCGATCAAGATCTCACGGCTGACGATCCGGAACACGTCGGGGCGATCCCGGCGGCTTTCGGTCACGGCCTATGTGGAGTGGGTGCTCGGCCCGTCCCGCGGCGCATCCGCACTCTCGGTCGTGACGGATATCGATCCGGAGACCGGCGCGATGCTCGCGCGCAACCCCTGGAACACGACGTTCGGTTCGCGTGTCGCGTTTGCGGATCTGGGCGGACGACAGACCGCCTGGACCGGCGACCGGCGGGAATTCCTCGGGCGCAATGGCACGCTCGACAACCCGGCCGCGCTTGCGGGGGAAGCACTCCTCTCACAGCGGGTCGGCGCCGGCCTCGATCCCTGCGGCGCTCTGCAAACCCCGTTCGAGCTCAAGCCGGGCGGCACGGTGGAAATCGTTTTCTTCCTCGGCGAGGCAGCGACAACGGCCGATGCGCAATCCTTGATCGCTCGCTACCGGGCGGCCGATCTCGACGCGGTCCTGCACGAGGTCGTTGGGTATTGGGACGATGTGCTCGGCACGGTTCAGGTGAAAACGCCGGACCGGTCCATGGACATCATGCTGAATCGCTGGATGCTCTATCAGACGCTCGTCTGCCGCGTGTGGGCGCGAGCGGCGTTCTATCAGGCGGGCGGCGCTTACGGTTTCCGCGACCAGCTCCAGGACGGAATGGCGCTCGCCCTGTCGCGACCGGCGCTGACGCGTGAGCATCTCCTGCGCGCCGCTGCCCGGCAATTCGTCGAAGGCGATGTCCAGCATTGGTGGCTGCCGCCCTCCGGCCAGGGCGTCCGCACACTCGTTTCCGACGACCGGATATGGCTCGCCCACGCCGCGGCACACTATGTCGATACGACCGGCGACATCGCGGTGCTGGACGAGCCCGTTCCATTTCTCGAAGGCCAGGTGCTGCAGTCCGGCGAGCACGATGCATACTTCCAGCCCATGCTCGCGGAAGAAAGTGCAACGCTCTTCGAGCACTGCGCGCGCGGGCTCGACCAGAGTCTCGCCGTCGGCGAACACGGCTTGCCGTTGATCGGCACGGGCGACTGGAACGACGGCATGAACCGGGTCGGCGAGAGGGGCAAAGGCGAGAGCGTCTGGCTCGGCTGGTTCCTGCACGCAACGCTTGCGGCGTTCGCGCCTTTGACGAAAGCTCGAGGTGAAGAGGCGCGCGCCGCGAAGTGGCTGGCGCACACCGCTGCGCTCCGAATCTCACTCGAGCAAGAGGGTTGGGATGGCGATTGGTACCGGCGCGGCTATTTCGACGACGGAATCCCGCTCGGCTCGTCCACGAGCGATGAATGCCGGATCGACTCGATTGCGCAGTCCTGGGGCGTGATCTCCGGGGCGGCGGATCCGGCTCGTGCCCTGCGTGCCATGGCCGCCGTGGACGAGCAACTCATTAATCACGGCAACGGTCTGGCCTTGCTGTTCACGCCGCCCTTCGATCGGACGCCACTCGATCCCGGATACATCAAGGGCTATCCGCCCGGCATCCGGGAAAATGGCGGCCAATACAACCATGCGGCCACGTGGTCGGTGCTTGCCTTTGCCGCCCTCGGCCAGGGAGACAAGTCCGCCGAGGTGTTCTCGCTCATGAATCCGATCAGCCGCACGAGCACACGAGCCGACGTGCAGCGCTACAAGGTCGAGCCCTACGTCGTCGCCGCCGATGTCTATTCGGTCGCTCCGCACGTCGGGCGCGGCGGATGGACCTGGTACACCGGCTCGGCCGGGTGCCTGTACCGGGCCGGCCTCGAAGGGATCCTCGGCTTTCGTCCACAGGGAGCGTTCCTGCTCCTGGCCCCCTGCATACCCAAGGAGTGGCCCCGCTTCGAGATCGTCTTCCAGTATCGCTCCGCGCGCTACGCGATCGCGGTCGAGAACCCCCACGGCGTCAATCGTGGAGTCACTAGCGCCGAGCTGGACGGCAAGACGCTGCCGGACGGGCTGACGCGAGTTCCGCTCGTGGATGATGGTCAAGTCCACAAGGTGCGCGTGATCCTCGGGTAAGAGAAGTGGCCCCACTTGTTAAGGGCGATTACGCACTAAAGGGGGCGGCGCCTACACACCGCCCCATCCTCTTTCTCCGCGTCCGGCCCCGCGCGACATCGCAATCCACAAGCTAAAGCCGAGCGCATTCATGCGGCTGGCACCCGTTCGTGTGCCAGGACTGTTGAAGTGAGGGAATAGTCGGCGTAGGATTCGTTCGTCGGGGTGCGCAGACTCCCGGCTTTCCCAAGACGGTATCCGTCCAAGTTCTGCCAATCGCCTTAATTGCGCGAGGGGCGGGTCCGGATGCCGAATCGAGCTTCTTCAGTAGTACTTCCCTTCGCTTCGCGGCGCTCGTTTGGCCTGCGAATCGCGTGGCCGCGCGCCATCGCGAGCGAGGCGCTCCGGCACTTTCTTTCGGGGGAATCATAATGCGAATCATCGCTGCGTTCTTTATGGGACTGAGTATGGTTACTTCATCTTTTGCACAGGTCGTAAACTTCGACCAGGACACCCCGGGCGCCGCGCCAAAGGGCTGGCAGTGCGGCCGCACAGGCTCGGGTAGCGCCCGCTGGCAAGTTGAAACCGACGCTTCGGCGCCGAGCAAGCCCAATGTGCTGAAGCAATCGGGCGTGGCGACGTATGCCTGGTGCGTGAGGCAAGGCACGGTCATCACGGATGGATTCGTGGAAGTGAAATTCAAGCCGATCGCGGGACGCGAAGATCAGGCCGGCGGGGTCGTATGGCGCTGGAAAGACGGCGACAACTATTACGTCGCGCGGGCCAACGCGTTGGAGAACAACGTGTCGCTCTATTACACGGAAAACGGGCGGCGCAATACGCTCAAGTACGTTGACGCTCCGGTCGCGGGGGGCACCTGGCACACGCTGCGCGTCGAGTTCCATGGCCGGCGAATCAAAGTGCTGCACGACGGAAAGCCCTGCATCGAACTGGAGGACGACCACATCCAGGGCGGAGGAGCGGTCGGCGTCTGGACCAAGGCGGACAGCGTGACCACCTTCGACGATTTCTCCTACGGCGCCGCGCGGGGCAAGTGACGCCCGTGCCCGGGCGACGAGGGCAAGGCACTCGTTTGCGTCAAACAGGATTTTTCCTATGAACGCATTCGTCGCGATCATGTTCGCAAGCCTGCTTTCGCGCCTCGGCTACCAGATGGCGCGAAGCCCGGTGCTCCCTGCCTTTGCCGCCGATCTCGGCGCCCTGCCCGAGCTCATCGGCATCATCTTCGCCGCCTCGACCGTCACCGGCGTCTTCTTCAAGCTGCCCGCGGGCGCGCTTTCCGACGTGCTCGGAAGAAAGCGCATGATGGTGCTCGGCGCGCTCTTCTTCGCGCTTCCGCCCTTCCTCTATCCGTTCGTCCACGATGCCTGGTCGCTGCTCGCGCTCCGCTTCGTTCACGGCTTCGCCACCGCGATCTTCTCTCCGGTTGCCTCGGCCTATGTGGCCAGCCTCGCCGAAACAGGGCGCGGCGCCCGGCTCGGCTGGTTCTCGTCGGCGAACGACATTGGCGCAACCGCGGGGCCGCTCATCGGCGGCCTCGTCTTGTATTTCACCGCCAGCTATTCGGTGACCTATCTCACGGTCGGCGCGCTCGGCGTGCTCACGTTCATCGTCGTGTTGCTGCTGCCGGATGTCGATCGCGCGGCGGTGCGCGAGGCGAGGACTTTCGCCGCGCGAGCGGCGGAGTTCCGGCAGGGCGTCGCCGAGGTGCTCAAGACGCCGCCGATTTTCGTCGCGGCCGGCATCGAAGCCGTCATGTACCTCGGCTACGGCGCCTTTCTCGGCTTCCTGCCAATCTACGCCAAGAAGGTGGGGCTCAACGACGCCGAGATCGCGATCGTCCTCGGCGCGCAACTGGCCGTAGCCATGGTGGCGAAGCCGATCACCGGACGCGCGTCCGATCGGGTGGGGCGAATACCCGTCATCGTCATTGGCCTCCTGCTCTGCACTGCCGCGCTGCCGCTGATCTTCCGCAGCGAAAGTCTGACGGGTTTCGTGCTGGTAACGCCGCTGCTTGGTCTCGGCG
>JBGPYQ010000058.1:0-16238 GCA_041493345.1 Gammaproteobacteria bacterium
ATCGCAGCATTGAGCCGGGCCAGCAGCTGATTGAGCGCGCTCACGAGGGGCTTCACCTCCCGCGGCTTGCCGTGCTCGGCGACCGGCCGCATATCCCGGGGAGAGCGCGCGGCGATTTCTTCGCGCAATCGGTCAAGCGGCGCGAGTCCGCGGCCGATCCCGAACCAGAACAGTGCCACGGCCACGAATGCAATCAGCAGTTGCGGCAGAGTCGACGCGATCAGCAATTCCAGAACGAGCTTGTCGCGCTTGACCAGCGTCTCGGCGACCTGAACGATGACCGTATCCTGCCCGACCGCGACCGCCCGGGCGGCGACGCGGACCCATTCGCCGTAGAGCATAGCGTCGTAAAACATGTGTTCATCTGACTCCAGACGCCGCGGAGGGGCCGGAAGCTGAGGCGTACCGGCAATCAGTTCTTCGCGGGGTCCCAGCACCTGGTAATAAACGCGGTCCTCCGTGTCGATGCGCAGCGCGTCTATGGCGATCGAGGGAAGGTCCAGTTCGATTTGGCTCCCATTGCGGCGAATGTGGCTGGCGATGGCGAGCGCGGGGTCAAGCAGGGCGGCGTCGTATGCCCTGCTTGCTGCGCTGAAGGCGATGCGGTACGAGACAAACGTACCCGCGGCCATGATCAGAATCAGCGGGCCGAACAGCCAATAGGTAAGCCGCTGGCGAAGGCTGCCGCTATCGGACATCCGGATCTTCAACCATGTAACCGAAGCCGCGCACCGTGCGAATCCTGATTCCGGCGTGCTGAAGCTTCGAGCGCAGCCGCGAAATATAGACTTCGACGGCGTTGTGGGTGAGCGAATCGTCCCAACTGCACATTGCCTGCAGCATGTGCTCCTTGCTCACCACCTGGCCTATCCGCATGAGCAGGTATTCCAGCACGGCCCATTCGCGCGGGGTGAGATCGAGCGGTTCCTCGCCTATGCTCGCGCGCCGCGCCGCAGTGTCGACCGTGAGGCCGCCGAAGCGAAGCTGTGGGCTTTTGACGGCCTGGCTGCGGCGGATGAGCGCCCGGACCCGCGCCTCGAGTTCCGGCAACGAGAAGGGCTTGGTGACGTAATCATCGGCACCGAGATCGAGCCCGCGCACGCGATCGGATCCCGCGTCATGGGCGGTGAGAATAAGAATGCTGCCGGCCTGGCCGTTCCTGCGCAGGCGGCGCAGCACCTCGATTCCGTCGATGCCCGGCAGCCCTACGTCCAGCACGACGAGGTCGTAGTGCTCATCGGCGCAGGCACGCAGCGCGAGCTCTCCTGTTCCTGCGTGGTCCACGGCATAGCCGGACTGGCCCAGAGTGCGCGCCAATCCATCGGCCAAGGCCTTGTCGTCCTCGACAATTAGAACTCGCATGCCAAGCTGTTGAACTGGTTCAGACTTCAGGATATCACGGGGGCCGATCCCGGAGTCTGGGGCGAAGCGCATCGCCGTGCCTGGAAAAAAGTGCGTGGGAGCACAGTGCGCACCCCCACGCCACAGAGGAGGAAAGAGACTACGGTAAAAAAGTCTACCCCTTCAGCCTTGCAGAATCCTGAGAGCCGACTTACAGATGCCTGACAGCGCCGGCGCGCGCAGATTCGGTTTCCTGCCCGCCACGAAGGCGTTCAGTGACGATTGCGTACAATCGCGCCACCTCCTGTGCTGTGCGCGACACTCCAGCAAAAGCCTGTTAAAATAAAAAGTTAGGCACTTTTCCTATGCACTTTCCGGCATCTGAATTGGAGAATTTGCATGGCCGTAGAGCGAACCCTGTCCATTGTGAAGCCCGATGCGGTGGCGAAGAATGTCATCGGACAGATCTATGCGAGGTACGAGGAGGCCGGCCTGAAGATAGTCGCGGCGCGAATGCACCAGTTGTCGCAGTTGGAAGCCGAAGGATTCTACACCGTGCACCGCGATCGTCCTTTTTTCAAGGATCTGGTCAATTTCATGATCTCCGGTCCGATCATGGTGCAGGTGCTTGAGGGCAAGAATGCCATCGCCAAGCACCGCGATCTGATGGGGGCCACGGATCCCAAGAAGGCGCGCAAGGGCACTATCCGGGCCGATTTTGCCGACAGCATCGACGCAAACGCCGTGCACGGATCCGACGCATCCGACACCGCGCGTACCGAGATCGCCTATTTTTTTCCGGCTTTGGAAATCCACTCCCGCTAAATGGCCGTCAATCTTCTCGACCTCGACAGCGAGCGGCTCGCCGGATTTGTCGCCGGTCTGGGAGAAAAGCCGTTCCGTGCGCGCCAGCTCAAACGCTGGATGCACCGCTTCGGCGAATCGGAATTCGTCCGCATGAGCGACTTGGCGAAATCCTTCCGGGAGAAGCTCGTACAGACCGCGAGCGTGACGCCTCCGCGCATCATGAGCGACAGCGTCGCCGGCGACGGGACGCGCAAATGGCTGCTCGAGGTGGGTAACGGCAATGCGGTCGAGGCGGTATTCATTCCCGAAACCCGCCGAGGTACTCTGTGCGTCTCGACCCAGGCGGGCTGCACGCTCGCTTGCGGGTTCTGCTCGACGGGAAGACAGGGATTCAACCGCAATCTTTCCGTCGCCGAGATTATCGGGCAGCTCTGGATTGCCAGCCGCGCCCTCGAGGCAACTCCAAAGAAGGAACGCCTGCCGTCCCACGAACGCATCGTCTGCGCGGAACGCGTAATAAGCAACGTGGTGCTGATGGGCATGGGCGAGCCGCTGCTCAATTTCGATAACACGGTCGCTGCCCTGAAGCTGATGCTCGATGAGGACGCCTACGGCCTGTCGCGGCGCCGGGTGACGCTGTCCACCTCCGGCATTGTGCCGATGATCGACCGGTTGCGCGAGGAATGCCCGGTGGCGCTCGCAGTATCGTTGCACGCGCCCAACGACGCACTTCGCGACCAGCTCATGCCGATCAACCGCAAGTATCCGCTGGCCGAGCTGCTCGCGGCCTGCCTGCGCTATCTCGAGCGGGCGCCTCGCGACTTCGTCACCTTCGAATACGTCATGCTAAAAGATGTAAATGACGGTGACGAGCACGCGCGGCAACTCATAAAACTGGCGTCCGGCGTGCCTTGCAAGATCAATCTGATCCCGTTCAATCCGTTCCCGAATTCCGGCTTTACGCGCTCGCCGCGCGAGGTCATCCAGCGGTTCAGCGACAGACTCAACGCCGCCGGCATCGTTACCACCACGCGCAAGACGCGCGGCGATGACATCGATGCCGCCTGCGGACAGCTTGCGGGAAGAATCCAGGACCGGACCCGCCGGACCATTCGCCTCGAGGGAGTCTCACGATGAGCCAAACTCACCTGGCCGTGATGCTGTTTGCGCTGCTCGGAGCCCTGGCCGGTTGCGCGGGAGGATTGCCGGCGGGCACCGCCGGCAGCTTCGACAATATACCCGCCGCCGACGCCGACAGCGGGATGGTCATAGGCGAGGTGGGCAACTCTCGGGACCGCGCCAAGGCGCATACCGAGCTCGCGGCGGCGTATTTCGGCCAGGGCCGAATGGGGGTCGCGCTCGAAGAGGTGCGCCTTGCGCTGACCGCCGAGCCGAATTACGCGCCGGCCTACAACATCCTTGGCCTCGTGCACATGGACCTGCGCGAAAACGCACAGGCGCAACAGGCATTCGAGCGCTCGCTGCAGCTCAATCCCAATGATGCGGACACCAATCACAACTTCGGCTGGTTCCTGTGCCAGAACCAGCAGGAGGAGCGGGCGATCCGCCATTTCCTGCTTGCGGTCCGCAACCCGCTCTATGCGGCGCCGCAAAAGTCCTATGTGCTTGCCGCGGTTTGCGCGCAGCGGAAGAACAATGAGCGCGACGCGCTTGAGTATCTGGAACGGGCGCTGCGCGTCGATCCGAACTACCTTCCGGCGCTGATCAGCATGGCGCAGATCAAGTACCGTCGCGGCAATCTTGAAGACGCCCGCATCACGGTGGGACGCTTTAACAAGCTTGTCGAGCCGACCGCGGAATCACTGTGGCTTGCGCTGCGCATCGAGCGCAAGCTCGGCGATCGGTCCGCGGAGGCCGGCTACGCCAGCCAGCTGCGCAGGCGCTTCGCCGGATCGCCGGAATATCAGAATTTGCAGAAGGGGCGGTTTGAGTGAGCGAATCGGAAGAACGGTCCGTGCCTGCCGCTGAAGTGGGACCCGGGAGCATGCTTGCGCAGATGCGCGGCGCGAGCAATCTGTCGGTCGTGGATGTTGCCAAGCGACTCAAATACAGCGTGCGCCAGATCGAGGCGCTCGAGGCGGAAGAATTCGCGTTGCTGCGGGGAAACACCATCGTGCGCGGTATGGTGCGAAGCTATTCCAAGCTGCTCGGAATCGATCCGCATCCGGTGCTGAAGGCGCTCGAGCGGCGGTATATCCCCGAGGAGATCTCCGTCGACCTTCGCAACAGGGGTGTTCCGTTTCCCCAAGGCGGGAAGCGCGGCACGCGCATCTATCTCGCTCTTTCTCTTCTTGTTTTGTTTGCGGTGGCCGCCCTGCTCTATGAGTGGCAGTTGGGCGCACTTCCCTGGAAGACGGTTCCGATCGGAATGCAAGTCGTACCGCCACCGGGCACGCGGGCGGCGGTGCCCCTGCGTGAGACGCCGGCCGAGACGCCGGCCGAGACGCCGGCCGTGGCGCCGGCCGAAGTGCCGGCATCGAACGCAGTCGTGCCCGACACCGCCCCCTCTCCGCAGGCGGGTCAGGGCGAGGGACACATCCGGCTCGAATTCGCGGGCGAGTCCTGGGTTGAAATCACGGACAAGGGGGGCGCGATGCTGCTGTCGCAGCTCAATCCGCGCGGGACGCGGATAACGGTCACCGGCCGTCCTCCGCTGTCGCTGGTGATCGGAAACGCCTCCTCGGTGCGCCTCACCTACAACGAAAACCCGGTCGATCTGAGGCCCTACGCCAGGTCCGAGGTCGCCCGGCTGACCCTGAACTAGGCGGCTCATGGCAAGTTTTCCGCGGCAACATACACGGCAGGTCCGCGTCGGACGCGCCGCGATCGGCGGCGGCGCGCCGATCCTCGTGCAGTCGATGACCAATACCGACACCGCCGATGCCGCCGGCACGGTGAAGCAGGTGGCCGAGCTCGCCCGGGCCGGGTCGGAGATCGTTCGCATCACGGTCAACACGGCCGCAGCCGCGGCGCAGGTGGCCCCAATCCGCGCGCGTCTCGATGCGATGGGTTGCGACGTTCCGCTCGTGGGCGATTTTCATTTCAACGGCCACAAGCTGCTCGCCGCCTATCCGGATTGCGCGCAGGCGCTGGCAAAATACCGGATCAATCCCGGCAATGTCGGCAGAGGATCGAAGCACGACCCGCAGTTCGCGACGATGATCGGGTTTGCCTGCAGGAATGAAAAGCCGGTGCGCATCGGCGTCAACTGGGGCAGTCTTGACCCGGATCTGCTGGCACGGCTCATGGACGAGAATGCGGCGCGAGCCGAGCCGCTCGAGTCGGATGCGGTGACGCGCGAGGCGCTGATCGTCTCCGCGCTGGAATCGGCGGCGCGCGCCGAGGAACTGGGCCTGCCGGGTGATGGCATCGTGTTGTCGTGCAAGGTGAGCGGCGTGCAGGACCTCATCGACGTGTACCGGCAGCTCGCGCGCCGATGCGATTATCCGCTGCATCTGGGGCTGACCGAGGCCGGGATGGGAACGAAAGGGGTGGTGGCCTCAACCGCGGCGCTCTCGGTTCTCCTGCAGGAGGGAATCGGCGACACCATCCGGATCTCGCTGACCCCGGAGCCGGGCGGGGATCGTACCCGCGAGGTGGTGGTGGCGCAGGAGATTCTCCAGACCATGGGTCTGCGTTCTTTTTCGCCCATGGTCATCGCCTGCCCGGGCTGTGGACGCACCACCAGCACCACCTTCCAGGAACTCGCAGGGAAGATTCAGTCGTTTCTGCGCGAGCAGATGCCGCTATGGAGCGGGCGCTATCCGGGGGTCGAAGAAATGCATGTCGCGGTAATGGGTTGTGTCGTGAACGGGCCCGGCGAGAGCAAGCACGCCAATATTGGTATCAGCCTGCCCGGCTCCGGAGAGCGGCCGGTCGCGCCGGTATACGTTGACGGCGAAAAGACGGTGACGCTGAAGGGTGAGCGCATCGCCGAGGAATTTCAGCAGCTGGTCGAGGATTACGTACGCTCGGCGTACGGCGAAGGCGGCCGGCTGCGCCGCATTTCGCAGGAAAAAGACCGGACGATTCAAATCAAGGCCGCGGTGTAGCGTTTCCCGCGAATCCGACATGAGCGAACTCCTTTGCGCATTGCGCGGGATGAACGACATCCTGCCCGACGAGGCCGAACGCTGGGAAGGCCTCGAAGAAATATTGCGCGACTGGTTGCGCAGTTATGGCTATCGCAATGTGCGGACTCCCATCCTCGAGCACGCGGCGTTGTTTCGCCGCGCCATCGGCGAGGCGACCGATATCGTCGAAAAAGAGATGTACAGCTTTACCGACGAGCTGAACGGCGAGCGCCTGACTCTGCGCCCCGAAGCCACGGCCTCGGTTGCGCGTGCGGCGCTCGAGCACAACCTGATGTACGGCGGCCCGCAGCGGCTCTACTACCTCGGGCCCATGTATCGCCACGAGAGGCCGCAAAAGGGCCGCTATCGCCAGTTCCACCAGATCGGCGCCGAGGCGCTGGGCTGGCCCGGCCCGGACATCGACGCGGAGATGCTGCTCATGTGCGCGCGGCTCTGGGACGACCTCGGACTCTCGGGCGTGCGGCTGGAACTCAACTGTCTTGGATCTGCGGATGAGCGCAGCACCTATCGCGCCGCCCTGGTGGAGTACCTGAAGGTGCGCGAGGCCGATCTTGACGAGGACTCGCGCCGCCGCCTCCATGCCAATCCCCTGCGAGTGCTGGACAGCAAGAACCCGGAGATGCAGCAGGTGATCGACGCCGCGCCGCGCCTGCTGGATACGCTGGGTAAAGCCTCGCTCATGCACTTCGAGGGCGTGCAGGCGATCCTGAGGGATGCGGGCCGTCCGTTCAAGATCAACCCCAGGCTGGTGCGCGGGCTCGACTATTACAATCTGACCGTATTCGAATGGGTGAGCGACGCGCTCGGCGCGCAGGCAACGGTGTGTGCCGGCGGACGCTACGACGGCCTGTGCGAACAGCTGGGCGGCAAGAGCGTTCCGGCCTGCGGCTGGGCCATGGGAATTGAGCGGCTTCTCGAGCTCGCCGAGCCCGCCGCGAACCGTCCCGCCCCGGACGTGTATGTCGTAGCCCAAGGCGAGCAGGCTGCGGTCTTTGCGTTCCGCGTCGCCGAGACCTTGCGCGACGCGGGATTTGGAGTGATTCAGCATTGCGGCGGCGGCAGTTTCAAGGCACAGATGAAAAGGGCCGACGCAAGCGGTGCGCCGGTGGCGGTCATCGTCGGCGATGACGAGGCGAAGCTGGGCGAGGCCAGCATCAAGGCGCTGCGCGAGGAGCGGGAGCAGATCCGTCTGCCGCTCGGGCGCGTCGCCGAGGCGATATCCGGTCTGCTTTATTCGACGAACAGCGAGGAAGAATGAGTGCATACGATCTCGAGGAACAGGAACAGCTTGCGGCGCTGAAAGCGTGGTGGAAGGACAACAGTCGCACCGTGCTCGCCGCTGTCACGCTGGCGCTCGCCGTTCTGGCGGCGTGGAACGGCTGGTCGTGGTACCGGCGCTCGCAAGCCGTGCAGGCGGTAGCGCTGTACGACACGCTGCAAAAGGCCGCGCGCGCAAACGACCTAAAGGCCGCGCGCGATGCGGCGGAGGGTATCCTCGAGAACTTCCCGCGAACCGCGTACGCGCCGTTGGCCGCCCTGATTTCCGCCAAGGTCCAGTTCCAGGCGGGTGACCTGAAGACGGCGCGGGCCCAGCTGGAATGGGTTGTCGAGCGCTCGCGGAGCGAGGAGATCCGTTCGATCGCGAGGCTTCGGCTGGCAACCGTCCTGCTTGACGACAACGCGCCCGATGCGGCGTTGAAGATACTCGAGGCGAAGCCCCAGCCGGGTTTCGAGGCCCTGTTCGCGTCGCTTCGCGGCGACATCCTGGTGACGCAAAAGAAGCGCTCCGAAGCGCGCGCCGAATACAAGACCGCCTTTGAAAAATCCGAACCCGGTGACGGCGCGCTGCGCGAATCGCTTCGCCTCAGGCTCGATGCCCTCGGAGGCGGTTGATGCGAAGGCTCGCCATTGCCGGCCTCGCGTTGCTGGCCGGCTGCTTCGGTTCTGCGCCCGTGCCGAAAATGGCCGAGCTGCCCGAGTTGCCGCCGAGCAGCCCGATCCGCGTGCTGTGGCGGGCGAGCGTGGGAAATGCACAGGACGCGGTGTTTTCTCCCGTGCTCGCCGTGGGCAGCGTTTACGCGGCGGCACAGGATGGTAACGTGGCGCGCTTCGATGCGGCGACCGGCCGGGAATTGTGGCGCGCAAACGCCGGAACCCCGCTGTCGGGCGGCGTCGGTTCGGACGGCACGCTGGTCGCCGTGGGAACGGGCGAAGGCGAGGTCATCGCCTTGGACGCGGAATCGGGAAGCGTACGATGGCGCGCCCGCGTGTCGAGCGAGGTGCTCTCTGCGCCGGTGGTGACCGGCGATCTCGTGATCGCCCGCAGTGCCGACAGCCGCCTGTTCGCGCTCGACGCCAGAGACGGCAAGCGCCGCTGGCTGTACCAGCGTTCCAGCCCGGCCCTGTCCGTGCGCTCACCTGTGGGAATGGTTGCAGATCGCGGATACCTGTTCGCCGGATTCGCCGGCGGGAAACTGGTGTCGCTGTCGCTTGCCAACGGCGGCGTGCGCTGGGAGGCAACCGTCGCCCTTCCGCGGGGAACGACCGAGCTTGAGCGCATCACGGACGTCGTAGGGCTGCCGGTTGTCGCCGAACGTGAGGTCTGCGCCGTCGCCTACCAGGGCCGGGTCGGATGCTTCGATGCGGCCACCGGCAATCCGCTGTGGTCGCGCGAGATGTCGAGCGCCGCAGGCCTGGCCATCGACGCGCGCTATGTGTTTGTGAGCGACGACAAGGGCACGGTGCACGCGCTGGATCGCGCCGGAGGCACCAGCGTCTGGAAGCAGGACAAGCTATTCCTCAGACGGCTTACGGCGCCGCTCGCGCTGGGGCGCGAAATCTCGATCGGCGATGTCGAGGGCTACGTGCACTTGCTCTCGCGCGAAACCGGCGCCTTTGTCGGCCGCTTCCAGACCGACGGCAGCCCCATCACCGCGATGCTGGTGCAGCTCGACAATGGATTTCTGGTGCAGACGCGCGACGGAAACCTCTACGCGCTGAGCACGCAGTAAGTCCGCGAAAGCAGCGGCACAGAGGACACGGAGAACGCGGAATACCCGATGGCCCGTAAGAAGCGATGATTTCCCTGCGCCCTCTGTGAACTCTGTGATCTCTGTGTTCCGGCTTTTTCGCCTGCCGTGAAGCCCACGCTGGTCATTGTCGGCCGGCCGAACGTCGGCAAGTCCACTCTGTTCAACCGGCTCACGCGCACCCGCGATGCGCTGGTGGCAGAAGTCCGGGGCCTGACGCGCGACCGTCACTACGGCGCCGGGCGCCTGGGCGACAGGCCGTACCTTGTGGTGGATACCGGCGGGCTCGAGGCGGAAGCCGAGGGAATTTTCGCCGAAATGGCGAAGCAGACCCGGACGGCCGTTGCCGAGGCCGATTCCGTTGTGCTGCTTGCCGACGCGCGCGAGGGGCTCACCGCGCAGGACCGGCACATCGCCGAGGAACTGCGGCGGATGGGCCGGCGCGTATTCGTCGCCGTGAACAAATCCGAAGGGATGATTCCGGATATCGCCACCGCAGATTTCCACGAATTGGGACTGGGCATGCCGTACGCGATTTCGGCCGCGCACGGTGAGGGTGTGCACGAGCTCGTGGACGCGGCGCTGGCCGGTTTCCCCGTCGAGGAGGAGATCGTCGAACCGGACGAGGCGCCGAAAGTCGCAATCGTCGGCAGACCCAACGTGGGCAAATCCACGCTCGTCAACGTACTCGTCGGCGAGGAGCGCGTGGTCACGTTCGATGAGCCCGGCACCACGCGAGACAGCATCGATGTCGGAATTGCGTTCAAGGGCCGGCGTTACACCTTGATCGATACCGCCGGAGTCCGCAGACGCGGCAAGGTGTTCGAGAGTATCGAGAAGTTTTCCGTGGTGAAGACGCTGCAGGCGATCGATCGCGCCAACGTGGTGATCCTGGTTCTGGACGCCCAGGCGGACATATCGGACCAGGACGCGCATCTTGCGGGATTCATCGCCGAGCGCGGACGGGCGCTGGTCGTGGCGGTGAACAAGTGGGACGACCTGGACGCTTATGGGCGGGATTTGGTGAAACGCGCCATCGCGCGCAAGCTCAAATTCCTCTCGTTCGCGCGATTTCACTATGTCTCGGCGCTCGAGCAACGAGGCATTGCGCCGCTGATGGCCTCGGTGGACAAGGCCTACGAGGCGGCGATGGCCAAGCTGCCCACGCCCAAACTGACCCGCGCGCTGATCGCCGCAGTGGAGAAACAGACGCCGCCGCGCGCCGGTCAATCGCGTCCCAAGCTCCGGTACGCGCACCAGGGGGGCAACAATCCGCCGGTCATCGTCATTCACGGAACCGCGCTGAATGCAGTTTCCGACAGCTATCGCCGCTATCTCGAAGGGCATTTCCGCAGCGCGTTTCGCCTCGAGGGCACCCCGCTCAGGATTGAATTTCGAACAGGACGGAACCCGTACGTACGCAATCGCGTCTAAGGCGTTGGCATTTGCCGAAAAACCATTTACAGTAGAACCTCAAATAATACGTCTCGGGAGCAACCGATGAGCAATAAGGGACAATTACTACAAGATCCGTTTCTGAACACGCTTCGCAAGGAACACGTGCCGGTGTCGATCTACCTCGTCAACGGCATCAAGCTCCAGGGCCAGATCGAGTCGTTCGACCAGTACGTGGTACTGCTCAAGAACACCGTCACGCAGATGGTCTACAAGCACGCCATATCCACTGTTGTGCCTTCCCGTGCCGTCAGCGTTGCGCCCGACCCGTCGACCCCCGAGAGCTGATGCGCGCTGACAGGCGCCTCGGCATCTGACCCGGCACCATGGTCGATCGTCCGTCGGGAGGAACCGCGGCGGTGCTGGTTGGTCTGGATTTCGGCGAGCCCGGATTCGACGAAAGCCTCGACGAACTCAAGCTGCTGGCCGCGAGTGCCGGAATCCGGACCCTGGCAGTGGTTGGCGGCCGTCGCGATCGGCCGGATCCCGCCTTGTTCGCGGGATCGGGCAAGGTCGAGGAAATCAAACAGCGGCTGCAGGAGAGCAAGGCAACGCTCGCCGTGTTCAACCACCCGTTGTCGCCGGCACAGGAACGCAACCTGGAAAAAGCGCTCGGCTGCCGCGTGATTGATCGCACAAGCCTGATCATCGACATTTTCGCCCAGCGCGCTCAAAGCCATGAGGGCAAAGTCCAGGTCGAGCTCGCCCAGCTCGAGCATGCGGCCACGCGGCTCGTGCGAGGGTGGACCCACCTGGAGCGGCAGCGCGGCGGCCGCGGTTTTCTCGGCGGCATGGGCGAAACGCAGCTGGAGGTGGACAGGCGGCTGATCGCAACCCGGGTCAAAACGCTCAAGGACGAGCTCGTCAAACTCAAGCGCCGCCGCGAAGTGCAACGCCGCGCGCGCTCCAGAGGCAGGGTGCTGTCCATTTCGATCGTCGGCTACACCAATGCCGGCAAGTCGACGTTGTTCAATTGCCTTACCCACGCAGGGGCGGTTGCGGAGGACCGATTGTTCGCGACGCTCGACACCACGACGCGGCGCGTCTACGTGCCGGGCGCGGGCCAAGTCGTGATTTCCGACACCGTCGGCTTTATCCGCGATCTTCCGCACTCCCTGGTTGCCGCGTTTCGGGCGACATTGGAGGAGACCGTCCACGCGGACCTGCTTTTGCACGTCGTCGATGCATCGAGTGGGGCGCGCGACATGCAGGTCGAGCAAGTGAACAAGGTTCTGACGGAGATCGGCGCGAACGCCATCCCGCAGATCCTGGTATGGAACAAGATCGACAGGACGGCGGGCGTCGAGCCCGGAATCGACCGCGGTGAATATGGTAGAATTTGCCGCGTTCGTCTCAGCGCAAAGTCAGGCGATGGCATGGACGCCCTGCGCCAGGCCCTTATCGAGACCGCAGCCTCGAGTCACTCCCCGGCAATTTCGCCAAAATCGACGGATTCGCAGCCACTGGACCGAACCGCTTCAACGTAGGAAACCTATGTCATTAAACGACCCGCAATGGGGCAAGCGAGGCGCAGGAGGCAACGGACCGCCCGACCTCGACGAATTGTGGCGCAACTTCAATCAGAAGCTGAACGGATTGTTCGGGCGCCGCCGCGGCGGCGGGGGCCCGGAATCCGGGGAACCGCCCAGCGCGAAGCAGCTCGGAGGCGGTGCCGGACTGATAATTCTGCTGATATTGGTCGTCTGGTTGGCGAGCGGCTTCTACATCGTCGTGGAGGGACAGCGCGGTGTCGTGCTTACATTCGGAAAGTTCTCCGAGGTGACCAATTCCGGACTGCGCTGGCGTTTTCCCTATCCGGCCCAGAGCCATGAAATCGTCAATCTGGCGAACGTGCGCACGGTCGAGGTCGGCTACCGCAACAACGTCAAGACCAAGGTGCTCAAGGAATCGCTCATGCTGACCGATGACGAGAACATCGTCGATGTCCAGATGGCGGTCCAGTACACGCTCAAGGACACGAAGGATTACCTCTTCAACAATCGCCGGCCCGATGACTCCGTGCTGCAGGCCGCGGAAACGGCGCTGCGCGAGGTCATCGGCAAGAGCAAGATGGATTTCGTGCTCAACCAGGGTCAGGGCGTCGTGGCAAAGGCGATGCCGGTCATGCAGGATATCCTCGACCGCTACAAGACCGGGATCCAGATCAGCAGCGTGAACATACAGAACGCGCAGCCGCCCGAACAGGTCCAGGCCGCGTTCGATGATGCCGTGAAGGCGAATCAGGATCGCGAACGGTTGAAAAACGAAGGACAGGCCTACTTCAACGACGTGGTGCCGAAAGCAGGCGGCGTCGCCTCGCGTCTGCAGTTCGAGGCCGAAGGCTACAAGCAACGCGTTGTCGCCAATTCGGAAGGCGAGGCGTCACGGTTCAAGCAGATCCTGTTCGAGTACAACAAGGCGCCGCAGGTGACCCGCGAGCGCCTTTACCTTGAAACCGTCGAGCAGATTCTGGCGAGCACCTCGAAGGTCCTGATTGACGCCAGGGCCGGCAGTAACCTGTTGTATCTGCCGCTCGACAGGATCCTGCAAATGTCGACCGCGGGCACGCTGCCCGATCCGCTTGGGGCTCCCCGGCCTCAGGCGACGGAGCAGCCCACGCCCGCGGACGCCGGCGCACGCTCGCGTGACGCGCTCCGCGGCCGGGAACGCGGGGAGCGGCCATGAACCGGCGCCTCAGCGTCAGCCTCGCGGCTATCGTCGCCGCGGTGGCATTGGCCAGCCTGTCGTTGTTTACGGTGGACCAGCGCGAATCGGCAATCGTCTTCCAGCTCGGCGAGGTGAAAGAGATCATTACGCAGCCTGGACTGCAGGTGAAGTGGCCGCTGATCCAGAACGTGCGTTACTTCGACACCCGTATCCTGACGTGGGACGACCCGGAGCCGCAGAGATTCATCACCGTCGAAAATAAACCCGTGCTCGTCGATGCGTTTGTCAAGTGGCGCATCGTGGACGTTAAAAATTTCTGGATTTCGGTGGGCGGCGACGAAATCCAGGCCGCGCGGCGGATCAACCAGACCGTCAACGGCCTGCTGAGGGAGGAGTTCGGCAAGCGCACCGTGCACGACGTGGTTTCCGGGGAGCGCGACGACATCATGAACAACGTGCGCGAGAAGGTGGATATGGACGTGCGCGCCCTTGGGATCCACGTGGTGGATGTGAGGCTCAAGCGCGTCGACCTGCCGCAGGAGGTGAGCGTCGACGTGTACCGCAGGATGGAATCCGAGCGCAAGCGCGTCGCCTCGGAGCTGCGCTCAAACGGATTTGCCGATGCCGAGAAGATCCGCGCCGATGCCGACAAACAGCGCGAGGTGATCATCGCCAACGCCTATCGCGATGCCCAGCGCGTAAAGGGCGAAGGGGACGCCCGGGCCGCCGCCATTTACGCGCGCTCGTTCAGCGAGAATCCCGAGTTCTACGCCTTTTACCGAAGCCTCGAAGCCTATCGTGCCGGATTCAAGAACAAGAACGACGTGCTGGTGCTCGATCCGAATTCGGAGTTCTTCAGGTATTTCAAAAACCCGGGAAAGGGCGGAAGGTGAATGGGAACCACGTTCATCATGGCCTTTGCCTTGATGCTTGTAATCGAGGGATTGCTGCCGTTTCTGCGGCCCGCGCTCTGGCGCCAGACCTTCCGCCGAATCACTGAGTTCACTGACGGGCAGATCCGCTTCTTCGGGCTCTCGTCGATGCTGGTCGGCCTGCTGATTCTCTATTTCGTGCACTAGGCACGCCCATGCGCAACTGGCTCCTTCCGGAGAACGTCGAGGACATCCTGCCCCCCGAAGCGCAGCACATCGAGCGCCTGCGCACGGCGTTGCTCGAGCTCTTCCGCGTCCACGGCTACCAGCTGGTGATTCCGCCGATGCTCGAATACACCGATTCGCTGCTGACCGGAACCGGGCACGACCTGGACCTGCGCACTTTCAAGCTCGTGGACCAGCTCTCGGGGAGGATGATGGGGTTGCGTGCCGACATCACGCCGCAGGTGGCGCGCATCGACGCGCACCTGCTGAACCGCAGGGGCGTGACGCGGCTGTGCTATGCGGGGAGCGTGCTGCATACGCGCCCGCGGGAGTTGAGCGCGACGCGGGAACCTCTGCAGATCGGCGCGGAGATCTACGGCCATGCCGACATCGACAGCGATCTCGAGATCCAGGACTTGCTCGCAAAAGCGCTTGCCGCCGGCGGCATCCGAACGGCGCGCATCGACCTGGGCCACGTCGCGGTATTTCGCGCGATTTGCCGCCACGGCCGTGTCGGAGCAGGGCTCGAGTCCGAGCTCTACGAAGTGCTGGCCGCGAAGGACCTTCCCACGCTTCACGGGATGACAAAGGGTCTGTCAAAGGCGACGCGCGCGGCGTTGCTCGCGCTTCCCGGGCTGTATGGCGACGCCGATGTGCTCGATCGCGCCCAGCGCGTCTTGCCGAGGTATCCCGAGATTGCGTCCGCGCTTCGCGATCTCCGGATCCTCGCGCGCAACGGCGAGTGCCCGGTTTCGGTCGACCTCGCCGATTTGCGCGGATATCACTATCACAGCGGCGTCGTGTTCGCGGCCTATGCGCCGGGAACCGTCAACGCGGTGGCGCTCGGCGGGCGTTATGACGAGGTCGGCAAATCCTTCGGGCGGGCGCGGCCGGCCACCGGGTTCAGCATGGATTTGCGCGACCTGGCTCGTGCCGTGCCGCGCAATGCGGAAGCGCTCGGCATTCTCGCGCCCAGTTCACGCGATGCGCAGCTCGCCCCGGCGATCGAGAAGCTGCGCGCCGCAGGCGAGATTGTCATCGCGGACCTTCCCGGCCATGCGGCGACGCGGGGGCAGCTCGGCTGCGACCGCGAACTGGCCAAGCGCGCCGGTAAATGGGTCGTTCGCAGGATAGCTCGAAAGAAGCGCTAGCCTTTGGCCATGGCCAAGAACGTCGTCGTCGTCGGCACTCAGTGGGGTGATGAGGGCAAAGGCAAGGTAGTGGACTGGCTCACCGACCACACCCAGGGCGTGGTGCGCTTCCAAGGCGGGCACAACGCCGGACACACGCTGGTGATCGGCACCAAGAAGACGGTCTTGCACCTCGTTCCCGCCGGCATCCTGCGGGAGAGCGTCACCTGCTATATCGGCAACGGCGTCGTGCTCTCTCCGCAGGCGCTTGTCCAGGAGATGGACGAGCTCGAGCGCGCCGGGGTGGATGTCCCCGGGCGCCTGCGCGTTTCCGAGGCTTGCCCGCTCATTCTTTCCTATCACGCAGCACTCGACATGGCGCGCGAATCGGCGAAGGGCGCCGTCAGGATCGGGACTACGGGCCGCGGCATCGGCCCGGCCTACGAGGACAAGGTGGCGCGCCGCGCGATCCGCCTTCAGGATCTCTTCGTGCCGGAGCGCTTTTCGGCGAAGCTTGAACCGTTACTCGACTACCACAATTTCGTGCTCACGAAATACCTGGGCGCGAAGCCGGTGGAATTTGCGAAAACGCGCGAT
>JBGPYQ010000079.1:0-13876 GCA_041493345.1 Gammaproteobacteria bacterium
CCGGCCGGAGCAAAGCCGAGGAAGCACATGACGTACATGCTTATGATTTGCGCGCGCTTGTCCTCATCGGCCACGGTCTGCAGGATGGTGTTGATCGAGGCGGCCGTGACGACCAGCCCGGAACCGAAAACGGCGAGAAGCAGGAGCGATAGCCAGAGCGCTTGGGAAAGAGAAAATGCAGCCAGCGCGGCCCCTGCCAGAATCGTAGTAGCGGCAATGACGCGGCCGAGGCCACGCACCGAGCTGCGCATTACCAGAGCGAAGGTGCCGGCGATCGCGCCCAGACCCACTGCGCCGATGAGAAAGCCGAATGTCTTCGAACCTCCGCCGAAGGTTTCTGCGGCGAAAATCGGCATCAGCGACGACCACGGCGCGGTGAAAAATCCCACGACCGCGAGCAGGAGCAGGAGGCGTCGCGTGCCGACAAACCCGAAGGCGTAGCTGAAACCCGAAGTGAGTTGCCGCCACCACTTCACACCGGTATCGGGTAAGGGACGCGGTTTTACCCGGATGACGGCGTAGGTCACAACGATGATCAGATAGGAAAGCGCGTTCGCGAGGAAGCACCAGGCCTCGCCGAACGCGGCGAGCACAATGCCCGCGACCGAGGGTCCGACGAAGCGGGTCGACTGGAACAACAGGGCCTGCAGTGCAATCGCGTTGGGCAGGTCCTCGCGGTGCTCGATCAGCTCCAGCAGGAACGCCTGGCGAGTCGGCGTCTCGAAGGCGTTGACGGCGCCGAGGAACAGCGCAAGAGCAATCAGGTGCGGAACGCGCACGATGCCGGCGAAGGTGAGCAGCGCGAGCGTGAGCGCCTGAACGAAGGCGAGCGACTGGACCAGCATGAGCAGCCGCGGGCGGTTGACGCGGTCGGCCAACACGCCGGCAAGCGGCGACAGGAACAGCATGGGCAATTGCTGAGCGGCGGCGGTGACGCCGAGCAGCAGCGCCGATCCGGTGAGGCGGTATACCAGCCAGCTCATCGCCACCGTCTGCATCCACGTGCCCAGCAGCGACAGGCCCTGACCTGCGTAGAAAATCCGGAACGTCCTGGACCGGAAGGCGCGCAGAGCGGGTTTCACGGAACAACTGGCCCGGCGGCGGCTCAGTCCTTGAGTTTGTCGAGCTGGGGCGTCAGCTTCTCGAGCGTCGCGCCGAAGGCGGCGAGGCGCTCTTTTTCCTGGGCGACAACGGCGGCCGGCGCCCGCTCGACGAAATTGGCGTTGGCGAGTTTGGCCTCGGCCTTGGCGATCTCGCCTTCGAGGCGCGCGATTTCCTTCTGTAGCCGCTCGCGCTCGGCGGCGACGTCGATCTCGATCCTGAGCTTCAGCCTCGTGTCGCCGACGATGGCAATCGGCGCCTCCGTTCTATTCAGCACGTCCTCGGATGTGATCGTCACCTCGGAGAGCTTTGCCAGGGGCTGAAGATAAGGGATGTAGCGCGAAAAAGCCTTGTCCGGACTGACAATGATGGCCGGGACTTTCTGCGCCGGCGAAATGTTCATCTCGCCGCGCATGTTGCGGCAGGCTTCGGTGAGCGCCTTGAGCTTTGCGGCTGACGCTTCGGACGCTTCGTCGATTTTTTCCGGCTGCGACCTCGGATAGGACTGAAGCATGATCGAGTCGCCCATTTTGCCCGCAAGCGGCGCGATTCTCTGCCACAGCTCCTCGGTGATGAACGGGATAATCGGGTGCGCGAGGCGCAGCACCGTTTCGAGCACGCGCACCAGGGTCCTGCGGGTGCCGCGCTGCTCGTCCTCGGAGCCGTTCGCGAGCTGCACCTTGGCGAGCTCGACGTACCAATCGCAGTACTCGTTCCAGACGAACTCGTAGATCGCCCGCGCGGCGAGATCGAAGCGGTACTCCTCGAACCCCGCGGCGACCTCGGCTTCCGTGCGCTGCAGCCGGCTCACGATCCAGCGGTCGACGAACGACAGTGCCACCGGCTTCGATTCGTCCTGCCCGCAGTCCTTGTCTTCGCAGTTCATCAGCACGAAGCGGGTGGCGTTCCACAGCTTGTTGCAGAAGTTGCGGTAGCCCTCGCAGCGGCCGAGGTCGAAATTGAGCGTGCGCGTGAAAGTGGCGAGCGAGGCGAAGGTGAAGCGCAGCGCATCGGCGCCGAAGGAGGGAACGCCCTTCGGGTAATGCGCACGGACGTACTTCTCGATCTTCGTCTTGTGATCGGCGCGCAGCAGGCCTACAGTCGATTTGGCGACCAGTTCGTCCGGCGTAATGCCGTCGATGAGATCGAGCGGGTCGAGCGTATTGCCCTTCGACTTCGACATCTTCTGGCCCTCGGCGTCGCGCACCAGGGCGTTGATATAGACGTGGCGGAACGGCACCTTGCCGGTGAAGTGCTGCGTCAGCATGATCATCCGGGCGACCCAGAAGAAAATGATGTCGAAGCCGGTTACCAGCACCGATGAGGGGAGAAAGGTGTCGAGGTCCTTCGTCTTTTCGGGCCAGCCGAGCGAGGTGAAGGGCACCAGCGCCGAGGAGAACCAGGTGTCGAGCACGTCTTCGTCGCGCTTGAGCGCGCCGCGACAAGCTTTCGCCGCCGCCTGCTTTTTCGCTTCGTCCTCGCTGCGCGCGACATAAATGTTGCCCTGGTCGTCGTACCAGGCGGGGATCTGGTGGCCCCACCAAAGCTGTCGTGAGATGCACCAGTCCTGGATGTTTTCCAGCCATTGGTTGTAGGTGCTGGTCCAGTGCCCGGGGAAGAACTTCACTTCGCCTTTGGCGACTGCTTCCAGGCCCGCCTTGGCCAAGCCGTCCATTTTTACGAACCACTGGTCGGTCAGCATGGGCTCGACGATCACGCCGGTGCGGCCTGAGCGCGGTACGCGAAGCTTGTAGGGTTTTTCCGAGACCAGCAGCCCTTGCGCTTGCAGATCGGCGAGGATTTGTTTGCGAGCTTCGAAGCGGTCAAGGTCACGATACGCGGAAGGCGCGTTGTCGTTGATTTTTGCCTGCAGCGTCATCACGCCGATCTGCGGCAGCTTGTGCCGCTGGCCGACTTGGTAGTCGTTGAAGTCGTGTGCAGGGGTGATCTTGACGCAGCCAGTGCCGAATTCAGGATCGACATAGTCGTCGGCGATGACCGGGATGCTGCGACCGGTAAGCGGCAGCGTCACGCGCTTGCCTGCAAGTGCGATGTAGCGTTCGTCCTTCGGGTTCACCGCGACTGCGACGTCACCGAGCATCGTCTCCGGCCGCGTGGTCGCCACCACGACGGAACCGCTGCCGTCCTCGAACGGATAGCGGATTTCCCAGATCTTGCCGTCTTCCTCTTCGCTGTCCACTTCAAGGTCGGACACCGCGGTGCCGAGCACCGGGTCCCAGTTCACCAGGCGCTTGCCGCGGTAGATCAGGCCCTGCTCGTGCAGACGCACGAACACTTCGATCACGGCGCGCGACATGCGCTCGTCCATGGTGAAGTAGCCGGCCTTCTGTCCTTCGGTGTCAGCGAAAGTCCAGTTGCCGGAGGCGCCAAGCCGTCGCATCTGGCGAGTGATAGTGGAGCCCGATTCCTGCTTCCATTCCCACACGCGCTTGACGAAAGCCGCGCGCCCGAGGTCGTGACGGGTCTTACCTTCGGCCTCGAGCTGGCGCTCGACCACGATCTGCGTGGCGATCCCCGCGTGATCGGTGCCGATCACCCAGTTGGTGTTGAATCCGCGCATGCGGTGATAGCGGATGAGCGCGTCCATCAGCGTCTGCTGGAACGCGTGTCCCATGTGCAGGGTACCGGTGACGTTCGGCGGCGGCAACTGGATGCAATAGGCGGGTCTCGCCGCATCCCCCGAATGCGCGAAGTAGCCGCGCGACTCCCAAAGGGAATACCAGCGCTTCTCCACCTCATGCGGGTCAAAGCTCTTCGCGATCTCCATCTGCCGTCACAAAAGAAAACGCGCCGAGCGGCGCCCCCCGCGGGAGCCCGGCTTCGACGCGCTCGGTGAAATTATAACGCGCCCATCTCCCATAGGCGGATTGCCTCGAGCGGTTTTGGACGCGCTGACGTGATGCCCGCGGCGGGCCGGTGCAAACCCGGCGCGGCGCTTCAGGCCCGATTTTGCTGGGACGCCTTGCGCAACCGCGCGATTTCTTCCTGAATCGCCCTGGCGACGGCTTCCCGAATCATATTATCGATGTCCGCTTTGACCTCGGCGGTCAGGGTGGCGATCATCCCCCGCAGGTGGTCTTCCATCCGCACCCGCATGGGCTCGCCCAGAACTTCAGCGACGTAAGGGTCGATCGCCTTGAAGACACGAATGAGCTTTTGCTCGAATTCCCGCAGCTCGGTTTTCGTCAGCCGGCCTTCAGGGGGCTTGTCCGCGGAGCCCTCCGGCTCGACCTGCACCGGGGCGACCGAGACGACTTCGGTTAGCACGGGGATATTGTCAGGCGCCGGCGCAGCAGACGGACGGTAGCGTTTCAGGAACGCATCGGTCTTTTCCAGGAGCTCGTCGGAATCGCTCATTCGACTTCTCTGGCGAGTTCGTGGTGGCTGATTTCATAGCCGCGGTCGCGGTAAAAACGATAACGGCTGCGGGCGAGCTGGCGGTCATTGTCGTCGCCGCTCACGACCTCGATCAGACGCTCGAAGCGGCTAAAGGAGAGCGGGGATTTACCGTGCAGGTTGACCAATATCTTGTGGTGTGGCATTTCACCGTCCTCGCGCACGATCACGACCGGGGTCTCCGAGGCCAGCGCATGAGATGCCATGCAGTGAGGAATGAATCCCGTAGCTTGGAAAGTCCAGAGCAGTTTGTCTATTCCCCGCGCGGTATTTTCGTCAGGCGTATAGATGACCACGTGCATGTGCTGGCGCACGGCCTTTGCTGTGAGCCTGCAGGCGACTTGCAGCTTAGGCTCGGCGCTGGTGTAGAAATCGATACGGGTCATGACCGGATCTGGAAATCTGTAACAATCCTGGCGCGTGCGCTTCGGCTGAAATCCGGGTTTTCATCTTCCTGCGCGTCCCATCAGGAACGTCGTCAAGAGAGGGACGGGCCGCCCGGTGGCCCCCTTGTCCTTGCCCGACTTCCATGCGGTTCCCGCGATATCCAGGTGCGCCCAGTCGTATTTCCGCGTAAAGCGCGAAAGGAAACAGGCGGCGGTGACGCTGCCGGCGGCCCGGCCGCCGATATTGGCAAAATCGGCGAAGTTGCTCTTCAACTGTTCCTGATAGTCGTCCCAAAGCGGAAGCTGCCAGATGCGGTCCCACGAGTCCACCCCGGCTGTCTGCAGCTCGCGCGCCAGGCCGTCCTTGTTGGAAAACAGACCCGAGCAGACATGCCCGAGCGCAATCACGCAGGCGCCCGTGAGCGTGGCAATGTCGATGACGGCCTGGGGCTTGAAACGCTCCGCGTAGGTAAGTGCGTCGGCAAGAATCAGGCGCCCTTCGGCATCGGTATTCAGGATTTCGATCGTTTGTCCCGACATGCTGGTGACAATATCGCCTGGCTTGCTGGCCGCGCCTCCGGGCATGTTTTCGCAGGTGGGAACCAGTCCTATCACGTTCAGCTTCAGCTGGAGTTCAGCCACCGCCCGCAGCGTGCCGAGCACGCTCGCCGCGCCACACATGTCGAACTTCATCTCATCCATTTCCGCGGCCGGCTTGAGCGAGATTCCACCTGTGTCGAAGGTGATTCCTTTTCCGACCAGCACTACCGGCCGGGCCTGCCGGCCCGCTCCCGGGTAGCGCAAGACTACAAGTTTTGGCGGCTGACGCGAGCCTTTCGATACCGAAAGCAGCGAGCCCATTTCAAGCTTTTCCATGTCCTTTTGATCAAGAATTTCGACGGCGAGCTTGAACTCGCGCCCGAGCTTCACCGCCGCGTCCGCGAGATAAGTCGGGGTGCAGATATTGGCAGGCAGGTTGCCCAGGTCACGCGCCACGGCCATTCCGGCGGCAATGGCGCGGCCTTCGCGCATGCCGCGCTCGGTGGCCGCTGAATCGCGCTTGGAAGCGACCGCAAGAACAACATGGGCAAGCGGCCGCGACTCGCTCTTCTTGCTTTTCATCCGGTCGAACCGGTAGGCAACGTCGGCAGCCGCAAGCACCAGCTGAAGCGCTTTCCACGCGGCGCCGCGCGCGGGAACCGGGAGGTCGGTCAAATACACGGAGGCATCGCGCGCACCTGTATCGTGAATGACGGTCAGCGCGGCGCGCACGCACTCGCGATATTGCTTCTCACCGAATTCCTTTTCCCGACCCAGGCCAACCAGCAGCACGCGCCCGGCGGCGATCCCGGGCATGCGATAGAGCAAGCGCGTGCTGCCGGCCTTTCCATCCATGTCACCGGAGCTCAGTAATTCGCGAATTCGGCCGCGTGTCGCCTTGTCGAGCGTCACCGCCGCGTCGGACAGCTTGCGCGATTCGAAGACGCCGACTGCGACGCAGGCGCACGGCTGTTTCTCCGGCGCGACGGTTTTTGTGCTAAATTCCACTTCAGTCTCGATTCCGGGAACCTGTGCGGATTATCCCCGGTTTGTTCCGCCAAAGTCAAAGCAACCGCTGCGTGAATCGGCGCCCTGTCCGACAGCCTCCAATTTCCAATACGCCAAGTGATATTTCGGCGCGCCCTGCTGCGTGAATTCGGCAATCTTGCGCTCGCCGTGTTCGCGACGCTGTTTGCGATCACGCTGACAACGCAGCTGATTCGCCTGCTCGGACAGGCGGCAGGCGGAAAGCTGCTCTCCGAAAGCGTGCTCGCGCTGCTTGGATTCGCCACCCTCGGCTATCTGCCGGTGCTGCTGTCCCTGACGCTTTTTGTCACGGTACTCATGACGCTGTCGCGCAGCTACCGCGATTCCGAGATGATCATCTGGTTCGGTTCTGGAATGTCGCTCATCGCGTGGATACGCCCGGTAGTGGTATTTGCTGCGCCCATCGTCGCCCTCATTGCGGCGCTCTCGCTGCTGCTGTCTCCCTGGGCAGTGGGAAAGAGCGAGGAGTACCGTCGGCAGATGGACATGCGCGAGGAGGCTTCGCGCGTGGCCCCCGGTGTTTTCCGGGAAGCGGCGAATGCGGACCGGGTATTTTTCGTCGAGGAAATCGCCGGCGAACAAGCCAAGGTGCAGAACGTGTTCATTTCGCAGATGCAACAGGGCAAGCTCGGAATCATGGTGAGTAGGCGCGGCTACCGGGAAACGGCGGCCAACGGCGACCGCTTCGTGGTCCTGCTCGACGGCCGGCGATACGACGGAATTCCCGGCAATATGGACTTCAGGGTAATGGATTTCGAGCGCTATGCGCTGAGGATCGAGACTCGGGAAGCGCAGGGTGAGCAAATATCCACCAAGGCGACTTCGACCCTGGATCTGCTCCAGCAGCGTAGCAACTCCAGTCTCGCCGAATTCCTGTGGCGGATCAGCCTTCCAATCTCTGCGCTGGTTCTGGCCCTGCTCGCGATCCCCTTGTCCTTCGTGAACCCCAGGGCGAGCCGCTCGATAAATCTCCTCTTCGCGATCCTTACCTTCATGGTCTACAGCAACCTGCTCAGTATCGTCCAGGCCTGGGTGTCCCAGGGGAGGGTGGCGTTCCAGACCGGATGGTGGGCGGTCCACGCGGGAATGCTGGCCGTATTGGTGCTTCTGTTCTACCGGCGGCTTCGGGTGGGTTCGCTGCTGGGGAAGCGCTGATTTGGATACTCTTCGGGGTTATCTCTCCAGGGAAATCTACGGCGCGACACTGTTCGTGTTCCTCGCGTTCCTGGGTTTGTTTGCATTCTTCGATCTGATCAATGAGCTCGGCGACCTGGGCAGGGGGGGATACCGGATTCAGCACGTGCTGGCGTTCGTCGCGCTGTCGGTACCGAGCCACGTCTATGAGCTGTTCCCGATCGCGGTGCTGATTGGTACTCTATATGCTCTTTCGCATCTCGCCGCCAATTCCGAATACACGGTGATGCGCGCATCGGGCCTCGCGCCCTGGCGCGCGGCGACGACGCTGTTCCGCATCGGGATCGTTTTTGTCGCCGGTACGTTTGTCTTCGGCGAGCTGATCACCCCGGTCGCCGAGCGTGCGGCACGGCAGCTAAAGCTCACCGCGACCAGCTCCATTGTGGCTCAGGAATTCCATACCGGGCTCTGGGTCAAAGACGACAAACGCTTCGTGAACATTCGCGAGGTTCAACCCGACACCAACCTTGCCGACGTCAGAATATACGAGTTCGACGACCAGTACCGGCTAAGCCTGATCAGTTTCGCGCAGCGCGGGCACTACGCCGGCAAGAACACCTGGCGCCTCCACGACGTAGTGCAGACCCGATTCTCGTCCTCGGGAAGCAGCGTGCAGCGCGTCGCGGAGCTGGACTGGATTTCAGTGCTGACGCCGGATATTCTTTCGGTATTGTTCGTTTTGCCGGAGCGGATGTCGGCGTGGAATCTGTACCAGTATTCCCGGCATCTTTCGGAAAATCGCCAGAAGACCGAGCGATACGAGATCGCCATGTGGAAAAAGCTGGTCTACCCGTTTGCTTCGCTGGTGATGATGGCGCTCGCGTTGCCTTTTGCCTACATACACGCTCGCATCGGCGGACTCGGGGTGAAAGTGTTCTCGGGGATCATGCTCGGGATCGTGTTTCACATGCTGAACAGCCTGTCCTCGCACCTTGGATTGCTGCAGAATTGGCAGCCGCTGGTGAGCGCCGCACTGCCAAGCGCAGTGTTTCTGGGCGCCGCGGCGCTGATGATGTGGTGGGTCGAAAGAAGATAAGCAACCGCCCGGGGTTACCCAACCGTCCCGGAACACCTGCACGCACGCTGCAAACCACGGTCGGGCCCTCGCCCCTAGGCCCTGGTCCGCGAACATTCATGCAGGACGATTCGCGTACCTGCCAGCCGGTCGTGCAGAAACTGTCGATCTCGGTCAACGAGCGCCCAGAATATTCCGCCCGCCAGAAACAGCAGGGATGGCCACGCGAGCGCGTATCGCAGCAGCGCCCGGCCGACTCCGACTGGCCGACCGTCGGCGCGAATGACCCGCAATTTCCAGGTCTGCATGGGCAGCGTCTGCCCGCCCCGGCGCCAGCACGAGATGAAGTAGCATCCGATAACCAGGAACAGATAAAGCTGGAAGACGTGCCGGGTAACGCCCGCGAGCCGCCCGTTTGCCGCTCCGTAAAATGCCAGACCGGCGAAAAATGCGATGGCGAACACTACTAACAATTCGTAGAACATCGCCAGCACCCGCCGGCCGATCCCGGGAACCCGCGCCGCGACACGCGGCGGTGAATCCATGTGGGGAGGATCAGACTACTGTGTCGATGCCGGCGCCGCAGGGGCGGCGGCGGGCTTGGCATCTGGGGCAACGCCGGGAGTTGCCGCAACCGCCTTTCGCGGCGTACTTCCGAGCTTGCGCCGCTCCTGCTCGGGCAACCGATTGTATTCGTCCCACTGTTGCCTGAGGGCCTGCTTCTTTTCCGGCGGCAGGGTCTCGATCTTCTTGAAGCGCTCGCGCGCGGCGCGGCGCTCCTCAGGGGTCAGCTTCACCCAGGCCTGCATGTTTTTCTGTACTCGTGCCTGCCCTTCCGGCTTCATCTTCGGATACCGCTTGGCAATACCCAGCCATTTGCGCTTGCGCACGGGCTCGAGCTTGTCCCAGTCGGCGGCAAGCGGTGCCATGATCTGCTGCTGCTCGGGCGTGAGCTCAGCCCATGTCGGAGGCTTTTTCTGCGGAGCGGCGGCGAGGGCGGAAAACGAAAAGCAGAGCCAAAGGGCTAGTGCGAGGAGCGCTTTAGCCATGCATCGAAGCCCTTGTCCAGATATGCATCCAACGGCAGGTCGCCTGTGAGCACTGCGGCGTCGATTTCCTCGATTTCTGCGGCAACTTGGGACTCCCGCCACTGGTTGATCACGACGAGGCCGAGGATCAGTACAGCCATGGAAAGAAGAACGCGCGGGACGAGCGAGAAAGAGCCGCCCAACCGGCCGAAAACGTTGTCTGCCCAGGCGAGCACCGGGGCATTCGATTTGACACGCTGGCGCGTCATAGCCTCCTCGCGCGCAATTTTCAGGCGGGCAAGCTTTTCGGAGTCAAGATCGAGTCCCCGATTGAGGATTTGCTTGATTCGATAGGCGATCTGTTGTTCGCTCATAGCTTAATCCCCCTTGCTCGCAGGGCAGCGGCCAATGCGTGCGCGGCGCGGGAGCAATGGGTTTTGACGCTGCCCTGAGAGCAACCCATCACGGCTGCTGTCTCGGCGACGTCCATCTCCTCCCAGTAACGCAGCAGAAAGGCCTGGCGTTGACGCATTGGGAGTTTTTTCATTTCTTTATCAATTAATTCAACAAGTTGAAACCTTTCGACACGATCAGCAGGATTCTCCCCGAGTTTAGAGGCGTCCTCACTTTCCAAAGTTTCAAGCGGATCGCTTTCATCGTCGTCCCGGCCCGGCGAAAGCGCCGAAAGCAGAACCGTCCACAGATACCGGACTTTCTGTCGGCGGTAGAAGTCACGAATGGTATTTTGCAGAATACGCTGGAACAGCATCGGCAGCTCTTCAGAGGGCTTTGCGCCGTACTTTTCAGAGAGCTTTAGCATCGTATCCTGAACGATGTCAAGAGCGTTATCCTCGTTCCGGACCGCGAACAACGCCTGCTTGTACGCGCGCCGTTCAACGCTGGCGAGAAATTCGGAGAGTTCGTTTCGGGAGGCCAGACGAGCGTCCTTTTTTGTCGGCCGGAGCGGCTGCTGCCTTGGTTGCCCGATAGTATCAAAAGCCCGGCGTCGATGCAGCCCGCCGGAAGGAATACTTGACCAATCAGGCGCCAGCAATTAGGCTCCAAAGTTCTCAGAGAACAAGGCATTTCGGACATCGGCATGGAAATGACTGGCGCAGAAATTGTGGTGAGGTGCCTCCAGGCGGAGGGGGTCGAGTACGTGTTCGGCTATCCGGGCGGTGCGGTGCTGTTCATCTACGACGAGCTGTTCAAGCAGGACAAGGTGAAGCACATCCTGGTCCGCCACGAGCAGGGCGCGACGCACGCCGCGGACGGGTACTCGCGCTCGAGCGACAAGATCGGCGTGGCGCTGGTGACTTCGGGCCCGGGCGTGACTAACGCCGTGACCGGCATCGCCACGGCTTACATGGATTCGATCCCGATGGTGATCATTACCGGGCAGGTGCCGACTCACGCGATCGGCTTGGACGCTTTCCAGGAGTGCGACACGGTCGGCATTACGCGGCCCTGCGTGAAGCACAATTTTCTCGTGAAGAACGTCAAGGATCTCGCCGTCACGATCAAGAAGGCCTTCTACCTCGCGAAGACCGGACGGCCCGGGCCGGTGCTCGTCGACATCCCCAAGGATGTGACCAGCGCGAAGTGCACGTTTGAATACCCCGAAACCGTGACGATGCGCTCCTACAACCCGGTGGTGAAGGGGCATCCGGGGCAGATCAAGAAGGCGGTGCATCTGCTCGCCGAGGCCAAGCGTCCCATGGTCTACACCGGCGGCGGCGTAATCCTGTCGGGCGCGGCGAAGCAGCTCACCCAGCTGGTGAAGATGCTCGGCTTCCCGTGCACCAACACGTTGATGGGCCTGGGCGGCTATCCGGCGACGGATCCCCTGTTCCTCGGAATGCTCGGCATGCACGGCACCTACGAGGCCAACATGGCGATGCAGAATTGCGACGTGCTGCTCGCCGTCGGGGCGCGCTTCGACGACCGGGTCATCGGCGACCCGGCCCATTTCGGCCAGGTGCCGCGCAAGATCATTCACATCGACATCGACCCGTCCTCGATCTCCAAGCGCGTCAAGGTCGACGTCCCGATCGTCGGCAATGTGTCCGACGTGTTGGAAGAGTTGACGCGACAACTCGAGGCGGCCAAATACGAACCGGACCAGAAGGCGCTCAGCCTCTGGTGGTCGCAGATCGGGCTGTGGAAGTCGAAGGACTGCCTGAAATATGACAAGAAAAGCAAGATTATCAAGCCGCAGTTCGTGCTCGAGAGGCTGTACGAAATCACCAGGGGCGAGGCTTTCATCACCTCCGACGTCGGCCAGCATCAGATGTGGGCGGCGCAGTTCTACAAGTTCAACAAGCCGCGCCGCTGGATCAACTCCGGGGGCCTCGGTACCATGGGCTTCGGGTTGCCGGCGGCGATGGGCGTGCAGTTTGCAAACCCCGGCGCGACGGTGGCCTGCGTCACCGGCGAGGCGAGCATACAGATGTGCATCCAGGAGCTCTCCACTTGCAAGCAGTATCGCCTGCCGATCAAGATCGTCAACCTCAACAACAAGTACATGGGCATGGTGCGCCAGTGGCAGCAGTTCTTCCACGGCAACCGCTACTCGGAGTCCTACATGGATGCGCTGCCCGACTTCGTCAAGCTGGCCGAGAGCTACGGCCATGTCGGCATAAAGGTGGAGCAACCCGGCGACGTCGAGCCGGCGCTGAAAGAGGCATTCAAGCGTAAGGACGACCTGGTGTTCCTGGACTTCCTTACCGACCAGACCGAGAACGTCTATCCGATGGTTCAGGGGGGCAAGGGCTTGACCGAGATGATTCTGGCCGAAGAGCTGTGACCGGCGCGCCCGGTCAGACGTACTCGGATTTGTTTAACGTTGGCTGAAGGGAGCTTGGCTCGGCGGCGCCACGAGCGCCGCGTCGAACCGGCGTGGAACACGCCGAGAGCCAGGCCTCAGCGAGGGATCGATGAGACACATCATTTCCGTCATGCTCGAAAATGAATCCGGTGCTCTTTCCAGGGTTGCGGGCCTGTTCTCGGCGCGCGGCTACAACATCGAGACGCTCACGGTGGCGCCGACCGAGGACGCCTCGCTCTCGCGCATGACCATTGTCACCACCGGCTCCGACGACGTGGTCGAGCAGATTACGAAGCAATTGAACAAGCTGGTCGAAGTGGTCAAGGTGGTTGACCTGTCGGAGGCGGCGCACATCGAGCGCGAGTTGATGCTGATCAAGGTGCGGGCGACGGGCAAGGAGCGCGAGGAAATGAAGCGCATGTCCGACATCTTTCGCGGCCGCATCATCGACGTCACCGAGAATACGTACACGATCGAGCTCACCGGCACGGGAGCCAAGCTCGACGGCTTCATCCAGGCGCTTGAGCCGAGCACGATACTGGAGACGGTGCGCACCGGCGCCTCGGGCATAGGGCGCGGCGAGCGCGTTTTGAAAGTTTGAAAATCGGGAGCTGGGAGCCGCGGGCCCGGGGACTGCGCTGCATCATTCCCGGTTTCACCCTGCTTCCAAGCCGGTAGAACCAAAAGGAAACAATATGAAAGTCTATTACGATAAGGACGCCGACCTGTCGCTCGTCAAGGGAAAGAAGGTCACCATCGTCGGCTATGGCTCGCAGGGCCACGCCCATTCGCTCAACCTGAACGACTCGGGAGTGAAAGTCACCGTGGGCCTGCGCAAGGGCGGGGCTTCCTGGGACAAGGCAAAAAAGGCGGGCCTGAGCGTCAAGGAGGTCTCCGAGTCGGTGAAGGGCGCCGACTTCGTCATGATGCTGATGCCGGACGAGCACATCGCTGCGACCTACAAGACCGAGGTCGAGCCCAATATCCGCAAGGGCGCGACGCTCGGTTTTGCCCACGGGTTCAACATCCACTACGGCCAGGTCACGCCGCGCGAGGACCTCGATGTGGTCATGATCGCCCCGAAAGCTCCGGGCCACACGGTGCGCTCGACCTACACGCAAGGCGGCGGCACGCCGATGCTGATCGCGGTGCACCGCGACCCGAGCAAGAAAGCACGCGATCTCGCGCTGTCCTATGCCGCCGCGATCGGCGGCGCCCGCGCCGGGGTGATCGAGACCACCTTTAAGGAAGAAACCGAGACCGACCTGTTCGGCGAGCAAACGGTGCTCTGCGGCGGCTGCGTCGAGATGGTCAAAGCCGG
>JBGPYQ010000111.1:0-10239 GCA_041493345.1 Gammaproteobacteria bacterium
GCATCGCTTCGGCGTCACGCCCGACATCATTTGCTTCGCCAAGATCGTCACCAACGGCGTCATTCCGATGAGCGGCGTGATCGTCAGGCGCGCGATCCACGATGCGTTCATGACCGGGCCCGAGCTCGCGGTCGAGCTGTTTCACGGCTACACCTACTCCGGCCACCCGGTCGCCGCGGCAGCGGCGCACGCGACGCTGGATGCGATCGAGGAAGAGGACTTGTTCGCGCGGGCGCACGAACTGGAGCCGGTGCTGGAGCAGGCGGTGCATTCCCTGAAGGGCGAAGCCGGCGTCGCCGACATCCGCAACATCGGTTTGGCCGCGGCGGTCGATCTCGAGCCCGTCCCCGGCAATCCGGGCCGGCGCGCTCTGTCGGTGTTCGGGCGCGGTCTGGACAAGGGCATCCTGCTGCGATTCACCGGCGACACCCTCGCCATGGCCCCGCCGTTCATCTCGACCAAGGCCGAGATCGAGACGATGATCGAAAAGCTGCGCGACTCGATCCGGGAAACGCGCCAGGCGTAAGACGCTACGGAGCGGCGCCCTTCAACCCGAGATCGTCGGCGATCGGCCGGCCGGGGTAGTGGAACGCGATCGGCCCGTCGGGCTGAGCGTGCATGAACTGGTGTACGTACGGATCGCTGGAAGCGTACATCTCGTCCGGCGTGCCCGAGCCCGCGATCACGCCGTCGGCGATGACATAGATGTAGTCGACCAGCTTCACCGCCTCGCTCACATCGTAGCTCACGACGATCGAAGTTGCGCCCATGGCATCATTCAGGCGGCGGATCAGGTTCGCGATCACGTTGATCGAGATCGGATCGAGCCCGGCAAAGGGCTCGTCGTACATCGCCAGCATGGGATCGAGCGCAATTGCGCGCGCGAGCGCCACGCGGCGCGACATTCCGCCCGAGAGCTCGCTCGGCATCAATCCGTGCGTCCCGCGCAGGCCGACCGCGTGCAGCTTCATCAGCACGATTTTCCGGATCACGCTCTCGGGAAGGCGGGTGTGCTCGCGCATCGCAAAGGCGATGTTCTCGAATACCGTCATGTCGGTGAAAAGCCCGCCCGCCTGGAACATCATGCCCATCCTGCGGCGCAGCTCGTACAGGCGCCGGTTGTCGAGCTCGTGCACCACCAGCCCGTCTATCTTGACTTGTCCCCGCGCCGGATTGAGCTGGCCTCCGATCAGGCGCAGCAGGGTCGATTTTCCCGAGCCGCTCGCCCCCAGGACGGCGACCACCTTGCCGCGGGGAATTTTCATGTTCAGATGCTTGAGCAGCTCGCGTTCGCCGTAGGCGAACTCGAGACCGGAAATCTCGACGAGGTTTTCTGCTGAGGAATTCAATTTATCGAGGGCGTGCCGGCGAGTTTCGATAATTTACCACGGCTTTCATTCGATCCCCCTTGTCGAGTGGGACGAGGCGGCAATCACGCGGCTTCGAGCAGCGCCACCGTTCCCAAGCCTCCGTCGGCGCAGATGCTCACCACCGCGCGGCTTGCGCGCGGCATCGCCGCCAGCTCCTTTACCGCCTGCGAGAGAATCCGCGCCCCGGTCGCACCGAACGGATGACCCAGCGCAATCGAGCCGCCGTGGGGATTGAGCCGCTCCCAGGGAAAATTTCCGGGATCGGCGTCCACGCCCGCCTTCCGGCTCCTGAAGCTTGCGCTCTCCAGCGCGGCGACGTTGCACAGCAATTGCGCGGCGAACGCCTCGTGGATCTCCCAGAGCGCGATGTCGCCGTAGCCCAGTCCGTTGCGCGCGAGCAGGCGCGGAATCGCATACGCCGGCGCCATGAGGAGGCCCTCGATGCGGATGTCCACCGCGGCGGTCTCCCAGTCCAGGAGCCTCGCGCGAGGAAGCGAGCCGGGCAGGCGCTTTGCGCCCTCGCCGGTCGCAACCCACAGGCCGGCGGCGCCGTCGGTGAGCGGCGAAGAGTTCCCCGCCGTCAGCGTGCCGCGGCCGCTCCGCCTGTCGAAAGCGGGCTGCAATTTTGAAAGGCGCTCGAGGCTGGTGTCGGCGCGAGGAAAACCGTCGCGCGTCATCCCCGCGACCGGCGCGATCAGGTCGTCGAAAAAACCGGCCTTCTGCCCCGCGAGCGCTTTTTCGTGGCTGGCGAGCGCAATTCTGTCCTGCGGCTCGCGCGCGATGCCCCAGGTCTTCGCCATTTCCTCGCAGTGCTCGCCCATGCTCTTGCCGGTCGCGCGGTTGGCGATGGCGAGCAGGTGCAGGCGGATGTCGCGTGCCCCGAGGTTTCTGAACGACGCGAGCCGCTGTCCCATCGAGCGCGCCTGGAAGAAGCGCCGCAGCCAGTCGGACAGATTCTGCGAAAGCGCGATCTGCACGCGGCTCATGCTCTCCACGCCGCCGGTGAGCGCGAGCTCCATGCCGCCGTGTCCCAGCATCGAAGCCGCCTGCAGCGCCGCAATCATGCTCGTCGAGCACGCCATGACGGTGGAGAATGCAGGGATTGTCTGATCCAGCCCCGCGTCGATCTGCACCTCGCGCGCGATGTTCGAATAGCCCAGGTTCGGCGCGACCGTGCCCCACACGACCAGGTCGGGCCTGATCCCGCCCCTGATCGCGACATGGCTTCCGTCTCCCGCTCGCGGGAGGGGAGATGGGGGCAGGGGCTCCAGGCCCGCCATGGCCCGCACCACCGGCACCGACAGTTCGATCGCGCCCAGCCGCGCAAGCGCGCCGTCCACTCTGGCGAAAGGCGTACGCAATCCGGCGGCAAGCCAGATCTCGTGTGAGTTTCCGATCATGACGACCCATAATCTAACCCAAATCGCGCCATCGACGGATCCGGCGTCGTAAGGGTCACGCGCTTCGTTCGACTAAATTGGCGCGCGGCGGGAATTTGCGGCCCGGGCAGACAGTCTATACTTGAGCCCTTGGAGGTGAACATGATTCGACGTGACTTGCTGAAAAGCCTGGCGGTATTTTCGCTGATGGGAGTCGCCGGAAACGGATGGGGACAGAAGGCCGCGAAAGGAGCCGTGAAAGTGGAAGAACTGCAGAAAAACTGGAAAATGCTGCTCGCCGACGGCGCAGACGTGGCGACCACCACCGAGCCGCTGAAGCTCGACAACACCGAGTGGCGCAAGCGGCTCAAGCCCGAAGCCTACGACGTGCTGCGACGCGAAGGCACCGAGTACGCGGGCTCCAGCCCGCTCAACGACGAGAAGCGCCCCGGAGTTTTTGTGTGCGCGGGCTGCAGCCTGCCGCTTTTCACTTCGGCGATGAAATTCGAAAGCGGCACGGGTTGGCCGAGCTTCTTCACCACCATTCCCCGCGCGGTCGCGGAAAAGAAGGATTTCAAGCTGATCCTGCCGCGCACCGAGTACCACTGCTCGCGCTGCGGCGGCCATCACGGCCACATCTTTGACGACGGCCCGGAACCCACCGGCCTGCGCTACTGCAACAACGGCGTAGCGCTGCGCTTCATACCGAAGACCGGCAAGGCATAGGAAAGGCGGCACGACCGCCCCGTACAATGGGCGGATGGAAATCAAGGGGACCGCGCCCGACGCTGCGCGCATTCCGTACGCGGGGCTCACCCCCGACCTCGTGCTCGATGCGCTGGACAGCGCGGGATTTCACGGCGACGGGCGCCTGCTCGCGCTCAACAGCTACGAGAACCGCGTGTACCAGGTCTGGCTGGAGACCGCCACGCCCGTCGAGGAGACGGGGACGGCGGCTTCGGTCGTTGCGAAGTTCTACCGCCCCGCTCGCTGGACCGATGCGCAAATTCTCGAGGAGCATGCGTTTGCGGGCGAGTTGGCCGAGCGCGAGATCCCCGTGGTCGCGCCGCTCGTCATTGAATCCGGAAAAACGCTGCATGAGTTCGGCGGCTTTCGTATCGCCGTTTACCCGCGCCGCGGCGGGCGCACGCCCGAGCTGGAAAACCGCGACACGCTGGAATGGATGGGCCGCTTCATCGGGCGCATCCACGCGGTCGGCGCGGTCCGTCCGTTCGCCGAGCGGCCCGCCCTCGACATAGCGAGCTTCGGCGAGGAGCCGCGTGACTGGCTGCTCGCGCACGATTTTATCCCGGCCGACCTCATCGAGGCGTGGAAGAGCGTCGTCGAACTGGCGCTCGCGGGCGTGCGGCGCTGCTACGAGCGTGCCGGAGATGTCCGCAGCCTGCGGCTGCACGGCGATTGCCACGCCGGCAATGTGCTGTGGACCGATAGCGGGGAAATGCGCGGCCCGCATTTCGTCGACTTCGATGATTGCCGCACGGGACCTGCGGTGCAGGATCTATGGATGCTGCTCTCGGGTGACCGTAGCGCGATGACGCAGCAGCTCGCGGATGTGCTTTCGGGCTACGGGGATTTCCACGAATTCGATTCGCGGGAATTGCATCTCGTGGAGGCGCTGCGCACGCTGCGCCTGATCCACTACTCGGCGTGGCTCGCGCGGCGCTGGGACGATCCGGCCTTCCCCGCCGCATTCCCCTGGTTCAACACCCAGCGCTACTGGCAGGACCGGATTCTGGAATTGCGGGAGCAGATCGCGCTCATGGACGAGCCACCGCTGTGGCCGGCGTGACCGGATTGGCCGAGCCGCGAATTTGAATTCTTCAAAATAAATCGTCGCCGAGCCCGGATTCCCCGGCCGTGAACACGCCTGCAATTATCGACCTTCCTGCGCGGGCGGACGGAACCGGAACCTGCGTCCGGCTTCCTCGAAAAGGGGAGTGTTTCTCCCGGAAACCCCCCAGTGATCGATCCGGTCGGGCGGCCACTTCCAGTCTTCGGGGCCGCCGACCCTGTAGCTGTCGTCGATCCTGAGAATCTCGGAGGTGTATTCGACGATCGCGCCGAAAGGCGCCGCAAAGTAGCCGAACACGTTGTTGCCGGGTCCATGCCGGCCTGGACCCCAGACCGGATCGAAGCCCGAGTCCTTCAATCTTCCGATTCCGCGCATGACTGCGTCGAGATCCGTCATCTCGAAGGCGATGTGATTCAGCGAGGAATGATCCGCGCGCGTAAACGCGAGCGCGTGATGCGTGCTGTCGCAGCGCACGAAATTCATGAATTTCGTGCGGTCCGACACCTTGAACCCGAACGCATCCACGGTAAAGCGCGTGCACGCTTCCGGATCCACGGCATTGAGAACGACGTGCGTGACCTGAACGGGCCGGTCGGGACTCGGCTTCAGGCTCGCGGAGCGCTCCTTTTCCGTCACGAAACGGAAGACCTGCCCTTCGGGCCCCTCCACGATAAATCCCGCGGCCCTGCCCGGCTCGTCGAATTCCCGTACGGATGCATGAACACGGGCGCCCGCGCCGGAGGCGCGCGACCGGATTCCCTGCAACTCGGCTTCCGAACCCGAGAACGTGATCGCTGCAACGGCCGGCCCCCATGCCTGGGCGATCGAGACGACATAGGGATGATCCGCGCTGCCCCGAAGATAGGAAATTCCGTTTCTCGTCCCGCAGTCGAGCAGCCCCCATGGGTCCTGGAGAAACCGGACTGCCGCGCCGCGATCCGGAACTTCGAGTTCGATGCTGCGCAGCCTCATGTCTCGCCCCTCAGCGTCAATTCCCTGGAAATTTCATTCTTTCAGCGCGCAGCAGCGCGGCCGTGGACGGCGCAAGCCGCGCAGCCGATCTCCTCGACGAGTTTGCCTGAAACGGAAAACGACCCTGCGCGGGATTCCCGCGCCGGAAATCAGCGAGGGCCGGGCGGGGGAGGAGGCGGGGGAGGCGGAGGCGCGTAGTAAGCGGGTGCGGGCGGAGCGCTGGGGCCCGCACGCATCGTTTCGAAGCGCCCGCCGGAGACGGGAACCTTGTGGCCCTGGGCGTACATGCATTGCACGTACGCGTAGTCATAGCGCCGCTGCACTCCGTAGGCGGATCGGTCTCCGGCGCCCGTTCCCGCAAGCGTCCCAATCAACAGTCCGCTGCCCGCGCCCACGCCCGCGCCGCTGCTCCCGCCGAGTGCGGCGCCGGCCGCCGCGCCCACCACTGTGCCGAGCGCGGCGCTTTTTGCAATGCTTTCGCCGGCAGCCTGATTGGCGTTGGTTCCGCCTATCTGCACGTCCGCATACTGCCGGCAATCCATGTCGTCAGCGCGGAACCGGTCGAAGGTTTTGCCCGTGCCCGGCAGTGCCATCACGCTGGGACCGCTGGGGATGGTCGCGCACGCGCCCAGCAGGAGCGCGCCGGCGAGTATCGAAAATCGCATTGTGCAATTCATGACCGTAAACCTCTTCAGCCGCCGGGCGCCGGCTGCGGCGTCACGCGCTGCCAGCCTCCCGGGCATTCCTTGACGTAGGGGTAGTAGGTTTTCGAATCCGCGCAGAAGTACCAGTATCCCTGGGACTGCGGAGCGGCGGATGGAGCCGGCCCGGGCGCAGCCTGCGGATCGCCTTGCTCGACGTATACCGGCGGAGAAGCCGGCACCGCGGGCGGATAGTAGTAGGGACCGTAGGGACCACCGTAATACCAGGGGAAAAATACCGGGCCGCCCACGAAGACTCCGAAGTGCACGCGCCCGTGATGCCAGGCGAGCGCCGGTGCGCTTGCCATGACACCGAACAGAACCAGGATCAAAGTCAAGGCTGCCTTCATCCGTATCATGATCGCACCTTCCATTCACGAGTACATCTGCATGCTAGCAAAACAGGATTGCCGCCATCGTAACCAATTGTCACAAAATGTGACGTGCTTCGCCTCGCAATATCGGGCTTTGCCGAGCCATATTACCCCTTCTCCATCCGGCCGCGTCAATCGATTTTCGCCCCGGAGCGCTTCACGACATCCGCCCACTTCGCGGAATCCTTCCTGATCGTTTCGGCGAATTCCTCGGGCGTTCCGCCGGCCGGCTCGTCGCCTATTTCGCCGAATCTTGCCTTGAAGAGCGGCGACGCGATGGCCTTGTTGACCGCGGCATTGAGCGTATCGACGATGGGTCTCGGCACACGGGCCGGCGCGATCACGCCGCTCCAGGTGGTCGCCTCGTAGCCGGCGACGCCCGCCTCGGCGATCGTCGGCAGGTCCGGAAATCCGGGCGAGCGCCGCGGCCCGCTCACGGCAAGCGCGCGCACCTTGCCCGATCTGGCATGCGGCGCAATCGAGTTCAGGCTCTCGAACATCAACTGCACGTGCCCCGCGATCAAGTCGTTGATCGCCATTGCGCCGCCCTTGTACGGCACGTGCACAATGTCCGTCCCGGTCATGAGCTTGAAAAGCTCGCCGCCGACGTGGCCCGGCGAGCCGTTGCTCGATGACGCGTTCGTCAGCTTGCCCGGGTTTTTCTTCGCGTAGTCGATCAGATCCTGGACCGATTTGACCGGGAAAGCGGGCGATACCGCGAGCAGCAGGTGCCCACGCGTCACCAGCGCGATCGGCTGGAGGTCCCGTTCGATGTCATAGGGAAGCTTGCTGACCATGTGGCGGGTGATCGCAAGGGCGCCCACCGGCCCCATGCCAATGGTGTAGCCGTCCGGAACGGACTTGGCGACCAGATCGATGCCGATGGTGAGCGCCCCGCCCGGACGGCTTTCGACCACGACCGGCTGCCCCAGTTGCCTTGAGAGTTCAGGAGCGAGAATGCGCGCGACCGTGTCGGTCGCGCTCCCTGCTGCCTGGGGAACGATCAACCGCACCGGGCGGTCCGGATATCCGGCGGCCGCGCCGGCCGCGAGCGCCCACAAGGCCGCCGCGATCATTGCGGGTGAAACGAATCGAATGCTGCTCATGAATCCCCCTTTCCCCGCTGCTCGAGCTTGCTGAAATTCAGTCGATAGTGATGCGCGCATCCCGAATCACCTGGGTCCACTTGGCGATGTCGGCCTTGATGAACGCTGCGAACTGCTCCGGCGTGCTGCCACCGACTTCGATTCCCTGGCTGCGCGTGCGCTCTCTGATGTCGGGCAGATTCAGGATCCTCACGATTTCGCCGTTGAGCTTCTGAACGATTTCCCGGGGCGTGCCTGCAGGCGCCAGCAACCCGTACCAGGTATCGATGTCGATCGGGTAGCCGAGCTCGGTCATGGTTGGAATTTCCGGCGCGAGCGGCGAGCGCCTCGAGCTCGCCACGGCGAGCCCGGCCAGCTTGCCCGACTGAACATGCGGCAAGGGCAGCAGAATGACGTTGAAGGCGACGGACACTTCGCCCGCCAGCAGCGCAGTCATCGTCGGCGCCGCGCCCTTGTACGGTACATGCACCATATTGATCCCGGCCATCTGCTTGAACTGTTCCGCGGCGAGGTGCTGCGGGCTGCCGTTGCCGTTCGACGCGTAGGTGAGTTGTCCGGGATGGGCCTTGGCGAACTGGATGAGCTCGGCGAGAGACTTCACCGGCACCTTCGGATGCGCGGCGAACAGATTGGGCTGCGTCGCGACCCGCGAGATCGCCTCGAAATCCTTCACCGGGTCGTAGGGGAGCTTCGGATACAGGCCGACGTTCAGCGCCAGAGGGCTGTTTCCCCCCATGAGCAGCGTATAGCCGTCGGGCACCGCCCTGGCGGCGGCTTCGGTGCCGATGTTGCCGTTCGCGCCGGACTTGTTCTCGACTACGACCGGCTGTCCCCACGCCTCGGTCAGCTTCTGCCCGACCATTCGCGAGAGAAAGTCGTAGCCGCCTCCGGCGGGAAACGGGGCGATGATTTTGATCGCCCGGTTCGGATAGCCTTGCGCGGCGCCGGCCGGCTGGCCCTGGGCGAGTGCGCCGGCGCTCCCCCAAGCGGCATACACCGCCAGCAGGGCGAAGATGCCGCGGTAAATCTGCTTCGGAATGTCGTTCAAGTTCACCTTGGCCTCCTTTCATTCCGGGCGGATGCCGGCTGCGCTGGCGACCTTCGCCCACTTTTCGATTTCGGATTTGATGAACGCGGCGAACTCCTGGGGCGTGCTGCCGACCGGCTCGGCGCCGTCGGCCGCAAGGCGCTCCCTCACGTCGGGGAGCCGCAGCGCTCGAACCATCTCGGCATGCAGCTTCGCCACGATCCCGCGCGGCGTTCCCGCAGGCGCGAGCACTCCATACCATTGAGTCGAGTCGTAGCCCGGCAACCCGGATTCCGCAATCGTCGGAACCTCGGGCAGCGCCTCGCTGCGCCTGGCGCTGGTGACCGCGAGGGCGCGCAGCTTGCCCGCCTTGATGTGCGGCAGCGCAGTCAACACGTTCGGCGTCATGACCGTAACCTGGCCCGCGAGCAGATCCACGATCCCCGGTGCCGTGCCCTTGTACGGAATGTGCACGAGATCGATCCCCGCCATGCTTTTCAGCAGCTCGACCGACATCTGCGGCGAAGTGCCGATGCCGGCAGAGGCGAAATTGATCTGCCCCGGACGCAGCTTCGCAAGATCGATCAGTTCCCTCACCGACTTCACCGGAAGCGAGGGATGCACGACCAGCACGTTGGGCAGCGACGCTGCCTGTGTGATCGGCGCGAAGTCGCGCACCGGGTCGTACGAGACCTTCTTGAACATGATGGGGTTGATCGCAAGCGTGCTCGCGGCCATGACCAGGGTGTAGCCGTCGGGGGCCGATCTTGCGGCAAGCTCGATGCCTATCATCTGGCCCGCGCCCGGGCGGTTGTCCACGATGAACTGCTGGCCGAGCGATTCGGAGAGCTTCTGCGCAAGCGAGCGGGCGATGATGTCCGTGCCGCCGCCCGCGGCAGAGGGCACGATGAAGCGCACCGGTTTAGTCGGATATCCGCTCTGCGCCGCGGCTCCGGTTGGAAGCAGCGCTATCAGCAGGATCGACAGCGATTTGATCGTGGCGCGGGGCATGCAGATCATTTTTCCCTCCTGGCCAGGACGGCGCTGACAAGAAAAATATCGTCGCCGCGATCCGGGCCTGGCGGTCAATCCGCGCGCACGTTGTTTTCGCGAACCACCTTGCCCCAGCGGCCGATCTCGCCGACCAGGAATTTCTGCAGCTCATCGGGGCTGCTGGCCGCGAGGTCCATGCCCAGCGTTTCGGTCAGCTGCTTGCGCAGGTCCGGCAGGTTGAGGGCCTTCACGAGCTCGGCGTGGAATTTGTCGAGAATCGGCCGCGGTGTTCCTGCGGGCGCGAATATGCCCCACCAGGCGAATGCCGAGAAGCCCGGAAAGCCCTGCTCCACGAGGGTCGGCACGTCCGGCATTACATGCGAGCGTTTCTCGCCGGTGACCGCGATGGCGCGCAGCTTGCCGCCTTTCACGTTTGCCGAAAGCGCTGCAACCGAGGCAATCCCGAGTTCGATCTGGCCGCCCATCGCGTCCTGCATCATCGGC
>JBGPYQ010000251.1:0-4391 GCA_041493345.1 Gammaproteobacteria bacterium
CTATGCGGCGTGCAACTTCGCCTCCGGATTGTCGAAGAACTGCGCGTCCTCGGTCGAGCCGTGCAGCGCGGTCGTCGAGGACCTTCCGCCCTCGATCACCTGCGTGAGGTCATCGAAGTATCCCGTGCCCACTTCGCGCTGGTGCTTCACCGCGGTGAAGCCCTGCTCGGCGGCGGCAAATTCCTTCTCCTGCAGCTCGACGAAGGCGGTCATGGCCCGGCGCGCGTAGCCGTGGGCCAGCTCGAACATGCTGTAGTTGAGCGAGTGGAAGCCGGCCAGCGTGATGAACTGGAACTTGTAACCCATCGCCGCCAGCTCGCGATGGAATTTGGCGATGGTGGCGTCGTCCAGGTTGCGCTTCCAATTGAAGGAAGGCGAGCAGTTGTAGGCGAACAGCTTGTCCGGGTAGACCTTGCGCACGCCCTCGGCGAATTTCCTGGCGAACTCGAGGTCGGGCTTGCCGGTCTCGCACCACACCATGTCGGCGTACTCGGCGTAGGCGATGCCTCGCGACACCGCCTGCGCCAGTCCGTTTTTCACCCAGTAGAAGCCCTCTCTGGTGCGCTCCCCGGTGAGAAACGGCTTGTCGTTCTCGTCGATGTCGGAGGTGATGAGATTCGCCGCCTCGGCGTCGGTGCGCGCCAGCAGCACGGTAGGCACGCCCATGATGTCGGCGGCAAGACGCGCCGCGACGAGCTTCTGCACCGCTTCCCGCGTCGGCACCAGCACCTTGCCTCCCATGTGGCCGCATTTCTTGACCGAAGCCAGCTGGTCCTCGAAGTGCACGCCGGCCGCACCTGCCTCGATCATGGTTTTCATGAGCTCGTGTGCGTTGAGCACGCCGCCGAATCCGGCTTCGGCGTCAGCCACGATGGGAGCGAACCAGTCGATGTGGTTCTCGCCTTCCGCGTGATGCAGCTGATCGGCGCGTTGCAGCGCGTTGTTGATGCGCTTCACCACGCTGGGCACGCTGGTGACGGCGTAGAGCGACTGGTCGGGATACATGGACAGGCTGTCGTTCGCGTCGGCCGCCACTTGCCACCCGGAGAGGTAGATGGCCGGCAGGCCCGCCTTCACCTGCTGCATCGCCTGGTTGCCGGTCAGCGCGCCGAGCGAGTTGACGAAAGGCCGCTCGTTGCACATCTTCCACAGCTTTTCGGCGCCGCGCCTGGCGAGCGTGTGTTCGATCTGCACGCTGCCGCGCAGGCGGTACACGTCTTCGGCCGAGTAGCCGCGCTTGATGCGCTTCCAGCGCGGATTTTCAGCCCAGTCATTCCTGATTTTTGCCGTTTCCCATTCACGAGTTGTCATGCATCGCTCCTCAAAGAAAAAAGTTCGGGACCGGACTGGGGTGCAACGAGTTCCAGTTCCGGTGCCGGCATGGCATGTACATTTGTGTTCATGCGAGGCATGATAGGCTCAGAAATCGGTAAATTTGACGATGAAAATTTCACATTGTTAATTTCACAAACTCCTATGACCCAGCACACCCGCAAGAGCCACTTCCTTGGCACCAAGTTGCGCGCCTTGCGCAAGCGCAATGGCCTGACCCTGGAAGAATTGTCGGCGCGCTGCATTCAACTTGATTCGCAGAGCGCGCCATCGGTCTCCTACCTGAGCATGATCGAGAGCGGCAAGCGGGTTCCGTCGGAAGACGTGCTCGGGTTGCTGTCGTCGTTGTTTCAACGCGAACCGCGCTGGTTTCTCGATGACAATCCGGAAATGGAAACCACTGCAACCAAGCAACGGGCCGGCGGCGCGGCGGGTGTGCCGCTCGAACCTGCGTTCTTGTTTTCGAAGGAACTGTTGCGAGCGGCGATCCCCGAGTTGCTGGCGCAAACCGGCACCACCGGACGGCAGTTCGCGCATCTGCTGATTCGCTCGCATCAAGAGATGTCGCGTAATGCCTTTCCCGATCTCGAGCGATCGGCGGAAAGTATCGGCGAGCGCAAATTTCCGCTCGGCGCCGACGACCTGATGCGTCTGTGCAAGCACCACGGTCTGACCCTGCGCTGGTTTGACCGCAAGCCGGTGCTCGCGCGCGACAAGGATCGCGAACTGCGCAGCATGGTGCGCTCGTTTTTTGAATCGCCGCGCACCGTTTATTTGAATCGCGAATTGCAAGCCGACCCGGCGCGTCTGAAGTTCGACCTCGCCTCGAACTTGGGCCACAAGGTGCTGCACGAAGGCGATGGACTCAAGTCCGCGCATGCCACCGGCGGGGAAATGGGCGGCAGTCCGGAAGGTGGCGCGGAATTCGCCGCCGGTATGAACGCGCAAGACGTGCTGCACGCCTGGCGCGATTTCGAGTGCAGTTTCTTTGCCGGCGCACTGCTGTGTCCCAAGGTTCCATTCCGACGCCTCCTGACGCGCGAGTCATATCGGGTTGAAGCCGGGGAAAAACTCGAGCTCACGCCGGCTGTGATGATGCGGCGCATGACCAAGGTATCGCCGTATCCGTATTGGCATTTCTTCGACGCCTATCCGCCCGGATATTTGCGCGCGGTGTATCGCGGCAACGGCATCCCGCTGCCTTGGGGCAACATGGCGCAAGTCACCGACCCTTGTCCGAACTGGGCTGTTTTTCGCATGCTCAATGAGGATCGCAGTACCGATCGCAGCTCGCAGATTTCAGTGTTGCGCGACGGCGATCAATCGCTGCTGTATTGCTGTCACTCGCGGCGTACCAACGACATGGCAGGCAATCCCCATATGTTGTCGGTAGGGATCGATCTGGTGCCGGCGCTGCGTTCGCACAGTGTCGATGCGGAAAATATCGTCGCGAACATCACCGACGAATGCCTGAATCACCGCGGCGAGGCAAGAATTCCCAAAGCCGCCGTCGAGGCGATCAAGGGAGCAGCCAAAGTACTGAACATTGCCTGGGTCGAGGATGCGTTATCGAGTCCCGCACGCATCATTTGTCCGCGCAGCACGCATTGTCCGCGGACGGAGCATTGCGACGGCGCCGGCGCGTCGCGCGCCCGTGAAATTACCGACGTGCGCGAGGAGATCATCAGCAAGGCCAAGCGCGGACATTAGTGCCTGTCAACACTTATGCGACCGCTGTCGCCGGGCGCCCGGATTGTGCGGATCGGACGGTCGAATGCGCGCCGGCAACCCTATTCAATCACTTTACGGCGAAATTGTAAGCTCGCTGTCAGGATTCGATGGCTACCATTTGATCTGCGTCAAAAGCCGCCTTCGCGAACTGTCTAGCTTTGACACAAGCGTCCTTGGCGCTCAACGGAAAGGGGCATCATGGACAAAAGTCTTTGCGCGATGTCAAGGCTGGCGGGGGTGCTGTCCGCCCTGCTGATCGCATTGTGCAGTACGGGCACGGCAAACGCGGTGCCATCTTACGCCCGGCAAACGGGCGTGGCCTGCCAGGGTTGTCACACCGTTTTTCCCGAGCTCACGCCGTTCGGCCGGTCGTTCAAGTTGAACGCCTACACGATCGACAATCTCCCGCAGGTGCAGGGAATCACCTCATCCAAGGAGTACGAGCTGCTGCTCAACCAGGTGCCGCCGCTGTCGTTCATGTTTCAGACCTCGTACACACGGACCAAGCAGGCGGTGCCGGATTCCGAGATCGCCGGCGCAAACGGGCAAAACGGGCAAGTCCTCTTTCCGCAACAGGCAAGCCTGTTCTATGCCGGGAGGATCGCACCGAACCTGGGTGCGTTTGTGCAATTGACCTATGACAGCCAGAGCGGAGCGATCGGGCTGGATAACACGGAATTACGCTATGCAAAGCAAGTTTCCTCGGTGCCTGAAGGCCTGACCTACGGCTTCACGATGAACAACAATCCGACCGTGCAGGACGTCTGGAACAGCACTCCTGTATGGCAAACGCCTTTTGATCAGAGAACAAGCGCGGCACCCGTACCCGGAGCCGCTACGCAAATCGACGGGGTGCTTTCCGGCCGGGGCGTCGCCGGCTTGACGGCGTACTTATGGTGGAGAAACTCGATCTACGCAGAACTGGGTCTCTACCGTTCTTCTCCACAGGGCTTCACTCCAACTGGGACCACGGTTCAAAATGGCAATGCGGGACCGCTCGACAGCACAGCTGGCGGGGTCATTTCCGGTTATGCTCCGTATTGGCGAATCGCTTATGAGCGTCAATGGGATCGAAATTCGTGGTCCATCGGCGCTTACGGCATCCAAACAAAGATCACTCCCGCCGATCAACCCGTGGACGCGTCCTTCGATCGCTTCCGCGACGTTGCATTCGACAGCCAGTACCAATTCATCGGCGACGAGGACATCTTTTCGGCTCAAGCCACCTACATCAAGGAGCGCCAGTCCCTCGATGCGACCTTTGCGCTCGGCGCTTCCGCCAACCCGACCAACGACCTGAAAACCTTAAGGGTGGGCGGCAGCTATTA
>JBGPYQ010000240.1:0-4760 GCA_041493345.1 Gammaproteobacteria bacterium
GAAGGAGATCGCCGGCAAGACCGCGGTGATCGAGACGATCAGGGACTACTCGCACACGCGCCACAACGTTTGGGGCGTCACGGCGCGGAACCGCGAGCAGAACTTCGCGCTCAACCTGCTGATGAACCCGGACATCGACTTCGTCACCCTGCTCGGGCAGGCCGGCACCGGCAAGACCCTGCTCACGCTCGCCGCCGGCCTCACCCAGACCCTGGAGAACAAGCTCTACACCGAGATCATCATGACCCGCGTCACGGTGCCGGTGGGCGAGGACATCGGCTTTCTTCCCGGCACGGAAGAGGAAAAAATGGCGCCGTGGATGGGCGCTCTGGAAGACAACCTCGACGTGCTGAACAAGAGCGACGACGAGGCGGGCGAATGGGGCCGCGCGGCGACGCGCGACCTGATCCGCTCGAGGATCAAGATCAAGTCGCTCAATTTCATGCGCGGCCGCACCTTCATCAACAAGTACCTCATCATCGACGAGGCACAGAATCTGACGCCCAAGCAGATGAAGACGCTGATCACCCGTGCCGGACCCGGCGCCAAGGTAGTGTGCCTGGGCAACATCGCCCAGATCGACACTCCCTACCTCACCGAGGGCAGCTCCGGGGTGACCTACGTGGTCGACCGCATGAAGGGCTGGTTGCATTCCGGCCACGTCACGCTGCAGCGCGGCGAGCGCTCGCGGCTCGCCGACTATGCAGGGGATGTGCTTTAGGCGGGTATTCACCGCCAAGGACGCAAAGGACACGCAGGAAAAACCGGTTGGGGTTCTTCGGCGTCCTTGGCGGTTGGATATCCGGTTTTTCAGATTGATGCATTCCCAATCTCTACCCGAAAGGAACACCATGTTTCATGCAGTATTGAAGAGCTTCGGTATCGCGTTTGTCATCGCGACCCTGATCGCGCCGCCCGCGCACGCGCAGCAAAAGGATTATCAGCCCCAGGTCGGGCAGCAGGGCAAGGACGTCGTCTGGGTGCCGACCCCGCAGGAAGTCGTCGAGCGCATGCTGACGATGGCGCAGACCCAGCCGGAGGACTACGTGATCGACCTCGGCGCCGGCGACGGCAAGATCGCGATCGCCGCCGCGAAGAAATTCGGCGCGCGATCGCTCGGCATCGAGTACAACCCGGACATGGTCCGGCATGCGCAGCGCAACGCGGAGGCCGCCGGAGTCCTCGGCCGGGCGCAGATTGTCCACGGAGACATCTTCGCCACCGATTTCACCCAGGCCACGGTTCTCACCCTATACCTCCTGCCTTCTCTCAACATGAAGCTGCGGCCGCAGATCCTCGCGCTGAAGCCTGGAACGCGCGTGGTGACGCACGCATTCAACATGGAAGACTGGGAACCCGATGAGATTTCGGACGTGGACGGCCGGCGCGCGCACCTGTGGATCGTGCCCGCCAACGTGATGGGCCGCTGGGTGATGGAGCTCTACAGCGGCGGCAATTCCGGCAGGGTCGAGCTTTCTCTCGATCAGCGCTTCCAGAAGATCGAGGGCTGGGTCCTGCTCGGTTCCGTTCAGGCGGGCCTGCGCACACCGCGTCTGAGCGGCTTCAACATCAGCTTCGACTACGTGGACAACAACGGGATGCGCCGCGAATTTACCGGACGCGCCATCGGCAATCGCATGGAAGGATCGTTCCGCACCGGCGCCGGCCAGGAAGGCCGCTGGACCGCGGTCAAGAAATAGGATCGAGGATTGAGGTGACGGGACCCGGGGGCTAAAGCGTCTTATGGGTCCCGTCGCAGAAAGGCTGGTTGCCGGTGTGCTTGCAGCCGCACAGCCAGAGTTTCTCGGCCTTCGTCACCGTGAATTTCACCGGCATGAACTCGGTGTTTTTGTGCGTGCCGTCGCAAAACGGCTGGCTCTTGGATCCCCCGCAGCGGCACCACCAGTAATCGCCCGGGGCGAGCTCCACCGCGTAGGGCGTCTTCTGCGCAATATGGGGATCGGCCATTCTGTCTCCCGTTTCAGAACCGGGCGAATTGCACCCGTTATGACTTTGGCATGATTATATAGGATGCGCCCCGGACGCCAGACTTCGCTCCGAGCCTCGCTCCGAATATGACGGCCAACCGGGACAGGCGCGCAAAGCCGCGGCCGCCCCGGGCCCGCGCTGCTATAATTCCGCCGCATGAAATTTCTCTTCGATCTGTTCCCGATTCTCCTGTTTTTCATTGCCTTCAAGTTTTTCGGCATTTACGCGGCGACGGCGGTCGCCATTGCCGCAACCTTCCTGCAGATCGGCTGGCTCAAGCTGAAGGGGCGCAAGGTCGAGCCCATGATGTGGGTGAGCCTTGCCATCATCGTGGTGTTTGGCGGGGCGACGCTCGCGCTCCAAGACGAGACCTTCATCAAGTGGAAGCCCACCGTGCTCTACTGGCTGTTCGGCACCGTGATCGCAGGGGCGGCGCTGCTGTTTCGCAAAAACATTATTCGCGCGATGCTCGCCGAAAAGGTGCAGATGCCCGATTCCGCGTGGACGCGGCTGAACTGGAGCTGGGTGGGCTTTTTCGCCTTCATGGGCGCGGCCAATCTCTACGTGGCCTACAACTTCTCCACTGACGCGTGGGTCAATTTCAAGCTTTTCGGGGGCATGGGCCTCATGCTCGCGTTCGTGGTGACGCAGGCGCTGTTCCTCGCGCGGCACGTTCAGGAAAAAGAGCCGCAGTGACGCAAGGCCCCCACGCATGCGGCCGGACGGGTGAATGACGGATCTTCCCGCCGCGATCCGCGAGCGCCTGGCCGCGCTCGAACCGCAATCCATCGAACTGCTCGACGAGTCCGGCGCGCACGCCGGTCACGAAGGCGCCAAGGCGGGAGGCAGCCATTTTCGCCTTACCATCGTCTCGTCGCGCTTTGCGGGCAAGAACAAGCTTGCGCGGCACCGCATGGTGTACCTGTTGCTGGGACCACTGATGCAGCGCGAGATCCATGCGCTTGCCATCAACGCGCGTGCCCCGGATGAGTTATGATCTTTTTTTTTTCACTCGAAGGAACCCGCATGTTTCCCGTATTCGCACGCCTGCTCGCTGCGCTTGTCATCGGCCTCGGCTTCTCCGCGCCCGCATCGGCGCAAGCGGCAAAGGATCCGGCCCGCGCAATCTTCAAGCCGGTCACCGTCAACGGCAAGGCGATCCCCAAGTCCCGGTTCGACCTCGTGATCAAGCAGCGGGTCGCCCAGGGCGCGCCAGACAACGACGTGTCGCGCCAGGCGATTCTCGATAATCTGATCACGCAGGAAGTGGTCGCGCAGGAAGCCGAACGCAAGGGCATGGGGAAGAACGCCGAGGTGCAGACCCAACTCGCTTTTGCGCGCCAGCAGGTGCTGATTCAAGCCTACATGCAGGAACACTTCAAGGCGCACCCGATCAAGGACGACGAGATGCTTGCGGAGTACAACAAGGTCAAGGCATCGCGCGGGGACAAGGAATACAAGGTGAGGCACATCCTCGTCGACAAGGAGGGGGAGGCAAAAGAAATCATCGCCCAGCTGAAGAAAGGCTCGAAGTTCGAGGACCTTGCCAAGCAATCAAAAGACCCGGGCTCGAAGGACCGCGGCGGCGATCTTGACTGGAGCACTCCGGCCACTTTCGTCAAGCCCTTCTCCGAGGCGATGGTCAAGCTCGAGAAAGGGAAATACACCGAGACGCCGGTGCAGTCGCAATACGGCTGGCACGTGATTCAGGTCGAAGACGTGCGTCCGCTGCAGTTCCCGGCGTTCGCCGACGTCAAACAACAGCTGCTCTCTGTGCTGCAGGAGCGCGAAGTACAGAAGATCGTCCTCGACCTGCGCGCCAAAGCCAAAATCCAGTAACGTAGGTTGCGCCGTGCGCACGCTACGCGAAGGTTAATTTCGCAATGCGCTCTAAATACTGATAAGGACGGACGCCCTCCGGGCGCCGCGGTCACCCTACCCATTTCCGCGCATTGCGGAACATGCGCATCCACGGACTGTCCTCGCCCCAGCCCTCCGGGTGCCAGGACTGCTGCACGGTGCGAAAGACCCGCTCCGGATGCGGCATGAGAACGTTGAAGCGCCCGTCCGGCGTGGTGAGGCCGGTGATTCCCTGCGGCGAACCATTCGGGTTCAGCGGATAAATCTCGGTCGGGACGCCGCGGTTATCCACAAATCGCAGGGTAAGGTCGGCGCTGGCCCGGGCCTGCTGCGAGTCGAACAGCGCACGCCCCTCCCCGTGCGCGGTGGCAATCGCCATGCGGCTCCCGGCCATGCCGGTGAAGAACAGAGAAGGGCTAGCCACAATTTCCACCATGACGAAGCGCGCCTCGAACTGCTCGGACCGGTTCCTGATAAAGCGCGGCCAGTGCTCCGCGCCGGGGATCAGCTCGCGCAAATGGCTCATCATCTGGCAGCCGTTGCACACGCCCAGCGCGAAGGTATCCGCGCGCGAGAAGAATGCGCTGAACTCGTCGCGCGCGCGGGCATTGAACAGGATGGCCTTCGCCCATCCTGCCCCGGCCCCCAGCACGTCGCCGTAGGAAAAGCCGCCGCAGGCGGCGAAACTCCGGAAGTCGCGAAGCGTCGTGCGTCCGGCGATGATGTCGCTCATGTGCACGTCGTGCGCCTCGAACCCGGCGCGATCGAATGCAGCCGCCATCTCGATCTGGCCGTTCACGCCTTGATCGCGAAGGATCGCGATACGGGGCCGCGCGCCCTTTGAAATCAGCGGCGCGGCGTTGTCCTCGACCGGATCGAAAGTCAGTTTGACGCAGAGGCCGGGATCGTCC
>JBGPYQ010000217.1:0-5890 GCA_041493345.1 Gammaproteobacteria bacterium
AAGCTTCTCGGTGGCGCGGTGCAGGAGGCCGATGTGCGGATCGGCGCGCATGATCACCTCGCCGTCCAGCTCCAGCACCAGCCGCAGCACGCCGTGCGCCGCCGGATGTTGGGGACCGAAGTTGAGCGTGTAGTTCCGAATTTCAGCCATGGATCATTTCCGGGCGCCCAGGTCGCCGTAGTCCTCTTCGCGGATGACTCGCGGGGTGATCTCGCGCGGCTCGATGGTCACCGGCTGGTAGATGACGCGCCTCTGCTCGGGGTCGTAGCGCATCTCGACGTTGCCCGAAAGCGGGAAATCCTTGCGGAACGGATGGCCGACAAAACCGTAATCGGTCAGGATGCGGCGCAAGTCGGTGTGGCCGGTAAAAATGATGCCGAACAGATCGAAGGCCTCGCGCTCATACCAGTCGGCGTTGGGCCAGACGCCGGTGAGCGAATCCACCAGTGGAAAATCATCATCCGTCGCGAATACGCGCAGGCGCAATCGCCAGTTGTGCGTGAGCGAGAGCAGGTGCGACACCACGGCGAAACGGCGTCCTTCGCGCGTGCCGTCGCCGTAGCCGGAATAGTCCACGCCGCACAGGTCGATGAGCTGCTCGAACCTGAGTGCCGGCACATCGCGCAGCTGCTGTGCCGCGGCGACGCAGTCCTGCGCCTTGACCACGAGGGTCAGCTCTCCGAGCGCCTCGGTCAAACCGACCGCCCTTGCGCCCAGCACCGAGGTAAGCGCGCTATTCAGCCTTTCGAGCTTCGCCCCCATTATCTGTTCGAGCAAGGGGGCACACCCCCTTGCAAATCCCTCAAGTCAGCATTCGATTGCAATCTAACGCGCAATGGTGTTGGTGCGCTTGATCTTGTTCTGAAGCTGGACGATACCGTACAGCAGCGCTTCCGCCGTCGGCGGGCAGCCCGGCACGTACACGTCCACCGGCACGATACGGTCGCAGCCACGCACGACCGAATAGGAGTAGTGGTAATAGCCGCCGCCGTTGGCGCACGAGCCCATCGAGATGACCCAGCGCGGCTCGGCCATCTGGTCATAGACCTTGCGCAGTGCCGGCGCCATCTTGTTGCACAAGGTGCCTGCGACGATCATCAGGTCCGACTGGCGCGGACTGCCGCGGAATAGGCCGGCCCCGAATCGATCGAGGTCATAACGCGCGGCCCCGGCATGCATCATCTCGATCGCGCAGCAGGCGAGGCCGAAGGTCATCGGCCACATCGATCCCGTGCGCGTCCAGTTGATGAGCTTGTCCAGCGAGGTGGTGGTAAACCCCTCTTCGAAAACGCCTTCAATACCCATGTCAAATCTCCACGAATATGCTCGTCCCGGGCGCCTCCGAACCAATGTGCCAATTCGAAGACCACGCCGTCGGCGCCGCGGCATTCGCCCGGTCGCATCCCCGTCCTTCGGACGGAGCCCCTGCTCTTCGGTCGAATACCGCTACTCCCATTCCAACGCTCCTTTCATCCACTCATAGATGAAACCCACGACCAGGATGAGCAGGAAAATCATCATCGACCAGAAGCCGAAGCTCCCGATCTCGTTGAGCGTCACCGCCCATGGAAAGAGAAATGCGATCTCAAGGTCGAACAGGATGAACAGGATCGCGACGAGGTAATAGCGCACGTCGAATTTCATGCGCGCATCCTCGAAGGCTTCGAAACCGCACTCGTACGGGGACAGCTTTTCGCTGTCCGGGCGGTGGGGCGCGAGCACGGCGCCGGCGGCAATCATGATGCCGCCGAAGATCAGTGCGATGAGAATGAACAGCAGGATCGGGAAGTAATTTTCGAGCACGGACTAGCCTTTGCCCCGGGAGAAGGACGTCGTGCCGGTGACTCGCACTTGCACGCTTCCACTCACAGAAATCACATCCCTCTCGAAATTGAGGACCTGGGCCGGAAGTCCTGCTTCCGATCCAGGTCCCCCTGTGTCTGGTGCCGACGGAGAGACTCGAACTCTCACAGCTTTCGCCACCGCCCCCTCAAGACGGCGTGTCTACCAATTTCACCACGTCGGCATGATTGGGCTTGATATCTTGCTGCGTATCGAAGACGAGCCCGGTTTAACCGTGTGATTTTACTACTTCGGCACCTCGTTTGCTTTCGAATTCGCAGCATCGCCTGGCTTCGCCGCGTCCGAAGCCGCCTGCGACGCGGGAACCGCGGGCACGGGCACCGCCGGTTGCTCCTTGACCGCGTCCATCACCCCGCCGCCTGCGCGCGGCCTGTGGGTCACGATGTACGCAAGCGCGAAGGTGGTGAAGAAGAAAATCACCGCCAGGACCGCCGTGGTGCGCGAAAGAAAATTGGCCGAGCCGGTCGCGCCGAACAGGCTCCCGGAAGAGCCGCTGCCGAACGCGGCGCCCACGTCGGCGCCCTTGCCGTGCTGAAGCAAGACAAGGAAGATGATGCAAAGCGCGACGGTCACATCGACGACGAGAATCAGGGTAAACCAGAATTCCATGTTCATGTCCTTTGGCAATCCGCAATCATTTTCGCGCGGCGGCGCAGATCGCGATGAAATCTTCCGCCACCAGCGAAGCCCCGCCGATCAGTCCGCCGTCCACATCGGGCATGGTGAACAGCTCGCGCGCATTGCCGGGTTTCACGCTGCCGCCGTACACGATGGGCAGTCGCTGTGCCACCGCCCGGTCGCGCTGGCCGACCCGCGCGCGGATGAACGCGTGCACGGCCTGCGCCTGCTCGGGCGTGGCAGTCCTGCCGGTGCCAATGGCCCAAACCGGCTCGTAGGCTATCGCCGCCTCACCCAGCGCGGCGACCCCTGCCGCGGCCAGCACCGCCTCGAGCTGGCGTTCCACCACGGCTTCCGTCTCGCCCCGCTCGCGCTGCTCCAGTGTCTCGCCCACGCACAGGATCGGCGTCAATCCGGCGCGCTGCGCCGCGACGAATTTGGCGGCGACCCTGCGGTCATCCTCGCCGTAGTGGCCGCGCCGCTCGGAGTGGCCCACGATCGCGTAGCGGCATCCGAATTCCTTCAGCATCGCCCCCGATACCTCGCCGGTGTGCGCGCCGGCGCTGTGCTCGGAGACATTCTGCGCGCCCCAATCGATCCTGCTGCCCGCGAGGGCAGCTGCAACCTGCGGCAAGTACGGAAACGGCGCACACACCGCGCAGCCTGCGCGCCCCGCCACCGGGATCCCGGCCTTGAGGGCATTGAGCAACTGTTGATTCTCGGCAAGGCTTCCGTGCATCTTCCAGTTGCCTGCCACGAGCCTCGCGCGCATCGCGTTTCCGGACCAGCCAAAGTAGGCGATTTTAGCGCCCATTCGACCCGAGGGTCAATCAAAAACGCGGGGAAATTCAGAGTCTTGTCAGCTATTCTTGCGGGACGCAGGAGGCGGGACGCGGAGCCAAAAGCTAACCGGCCCGTCGTGGGTGAGCATGACCTGCAGCGCCGAACCGGCCCGAGGCCACCGGGGAATGCAGCGAACGGGCCCGCTCCACGAAGGCGCTAGGGAAGGGTTGAACCCCTGCGCATCCCGCTAGGCCGCGTTTTTCACTGCGTCCGCGATCCTGTTTGCGAGCCGCCGCACCTCGCCTTCGTCCCTGCCCTCGACCATCACCCGCAGCACGGGCTCCGTTCCCGAAGGACGCAGTAACACACGGCCGTTCCTGCCGAGCGAATGCTCCGCTTCCCGTTTCGCCTTCGCAATCGACGGCTTCTTCTCCCAGTCGAACCGTGGGGGCACCGGCACGTTTATGAGCTCCTGCGGGTAGAGGACAAGTCCCTTGCATAGGCCGGCGAGCGTCGCGCGGCTCGTCCTTATCGCGGACAGTACCTGCAAGGCGGAGATGATGCCGTCGCCGGTGGTGTGCTTGTCCAGGCAGATGATGTGCCCTGAATTCTCGCCGCCGAGCTGCCAGCCCTTTTTCAGAAGCAGTTCCAGCACGTAGCGGTCGCCGACCCTGGCGCGCTTGAAAGCTACGCCTGCTTTCTCCAGCGCCCGCTCCAGGGCAAGGTTGGTCATCAGCGTTCCGGCGACGCCCTTGAGCCCGCCGATTTTCGCGCGCTCGCGCGCAATGACGTACAGCAATTGATCGCCGTCATACAGCGCGCCTTCGCCGTCCGCCATGATCAGGCGGTCGCCGTCCCCGTCCAAGGCAATGCCCAGATCGGCGCGGTGCGCCCTGACCGCCTCCTGCAGCGCCTTGGGCCGGGTCGTTCCGACTTTATCGTTGATGTTGAAGCCGTCCGGGCTCACGCCGATTGCTTCGACGTCGGCGCCCAACTCGTGGAACACGTGCGGCGCCACGTGGTAGGTCGCTCCATGCGCGCAATCGATCACGATCTTCATGCCGCGCAAATCGAGCGCGGAAGGAAACGTGCCCTTGCAGAATTCGATGTAGCGGCCCGCCGCGTCATCGACCCGCCGTGCCTTGCCGAGCTTGGCCGACTCCTTGCACTGCATCGCCCGGCCGAGCCGCCTCTCGATCTCCGATTCCACCGCGTCGGGCAGCTTGCTGCCCTCGGCGGAGAAAAACTTGATGCCGTTGTCCTGGTAGGGATTGTGCGAGGCGCTGATGACCACGCCGACCTGCAGCCGCAGCGCTCGAGTCAGGTAGGCGATTGCCGGGGTCGGCATCGGGCCGGTGAGCATCACGTCCACGCCGGCGGCGGAAAAACCGGCCTCAAGCGAAGCCTCGAGCATGTAGCCGGAGACACGCGTGTCCTTGCCGATCAAGACCGCCGGGTGCTCGCGCGCATTCAATCCCGATCCGCGGATTTTCGAGCGGCGCACGAGTACTTCCCCCGCGGCGAATCCGAGCCGCATCACGAATTCGGGCGTGATCGGCAGTTCGCCGACCTTGCCGCGCACGCCGTCCGTTCCGAAGTACTTTCTCGTCATGAAAATTCCTGTCTCACCGCCAAGGACGCCAAGGAAACCTTTCTGGACGTTCCTTTGCGACCTTGGCGTCCTTGGCGGTTAATTCTGCTTTTCAAACGCGGCCAGCACGGCAAGCGCATCGCGGGTCGCCGCGACATCGTGGACGCGCACGATTCTAGCCCCGTGCTGCACCGCCAGCAAAGCCGCGGCGACGCTCGCCGCCAGCCTCTCAGTGGCCGGCCTGCCCGTGATCGCACCCAGGGTGGACTTGCGCGACCAACCCGCCATCACGGGGAGTCCCAGTTCCGCAATCCGACCGAGATGACGCAGCAACTCGAAGTTGTGCTCGACAGCCTTGCCGAAACCGAAACCCGGATCGATCACGATGCGCTCGCGCGCGATGCCCTGCGCCTCGGCCCGTTCGATCCGCTCCGCGAGAAACGCCTTCACTTCGGCCACCACGTCGCTGTAATGCGGCGCGCGCTGCATGGTGTGCGGCTCCCCCTGCATGTGCATGAGGCACACCGCAACGTCGGACGCCGCCACCGCCTCCAGCGCGCCGGCCGCACGCAGGGCGTTGATATCGTTGACCATGGACGCACCCTCACCGATCGCGGCGCGCATCACTTCCGGCTTTGCCGTGTCCACCGAAACGGGAACGGCAAGATCCCGCAGGCCCTTCAGCACCGGCAACAGCCGGCCCAGCTCCTCTTTGGCCGTGACCATGGCGTCGGCGCCCGGACGGCTGGATTCAGCGCCGATGTCGACGATATCGGCGCCTTCCTCGACCAGGCGGCGGGCGCGGGCAATTGCGGCCCCCGGGTCGAGAAATTGTCCACCATCGGAGAACGAGTCCGGCGTGACGTTGACCACGCCCATGATGAGCGCGCGCTCGAGCGGCAGACGGAACCTGCCGCAACCGAGAAATCGGCCAGTTACAGGCACAAAAAAGCCCGAAGCGAACGCTTCGGGCCTGCTCTCGTATCCAGTCGCAGCGTACAGCAGACCGGCCGCGGGTCTACGACGCCGGCGCCG
>JBGPYQ010000234.1:0-5079 GCA_041493345.1 Gammaproteobacteria bacterium
GACCGCGTGCGCTGGATCAAGCGCAACGCCGGGACGGCCGAGGTGGTCGGCGGCAACATTGCCACCGCGGACGGCGCCAAGGCGCTCGTCGATCACGGCGCGGACGGCGTCAAGGTCGGCATCGGGCCGGGCTCGATCTGCACCACGCGCATTGTCGCCGGCGTGGGCATTCCCCAGATCACCGCGATCCAGAACGTCGCCGCGGCCCTCGAAAAAGGCGGCGTGCCGCTGATCGCCGACGGCGGCGTGCGCTTCTCCGGTGACGTCGCCAAGGCGATCGCCGCCGGTGCCCATTCGGTGATGCTGGGCAGCCTGTTCGCCGGCACGGAAGAATCGCCGGGCGAGACCGAGCTGTTTCAAGGCAGGTCCTACAAGTCCTACCGCGGCATGGGCTCTCTCTCGGCCATGCAGCTGGGGGCTGCCGACCGCTACTTCCAGGATTCTTCGGTGCACGTCGACAAGCTGGTTCCAGAAGGCGTTGAGGGCAGGGTCCCGTACAAGGGACCGGTGGCGGCGGTCATCGACCAGCTCATGGGCGGGTTGCGCGCGAGCATGGGATACGCCGGCTGCGACAGCATCGACGCCATGCGCACGCGCGCGCAGTTCGTCGAAATCACCGCCGCGGGCCTGCGCGAGTCGCATGTCCACGACGTGCAGATCGTCAAGGAAGCGCCGAATTATCAGGTCGAGTAGCACCGAGTGCACGACAAGATCCTGATCCTCGACTTCGGAGCGCAATACTCCCAGCTGATCGCGCGCCGGGTGCGCGAGTCGCACGTGTACTGCGAACTGCAGCCCTTCGATGTGTCCGACGACTTCATCCGGGGATTCTCCCCCCGCGGCATCATCCTTTCGGGCGGCCCCGCCTCGGTCACCGGGGACAAGACCCCACGCGCGCCCAAGGCGGTGTTCGAGCTGGGCGTGCCGGTGCTCGGCATCTGCTACGGCATGCAGACCATGGCGGCACAGCTGGGCGGCCGGGTGGAAAGTTCCAGGGTTCGCGAATTCGGCGCCGCCGAGATCCGGGCCAGTGGCCACTCGGCGCTGCTCGAAGGCATCCAGGACCGCATCAACGGCGAGAAGCACGGCCTGCTCGACGTGTGGATGAGCCACGGCGACAAAGTCACGGCGCTACCGCCCGGATTCCGGAATATCGCGAGCAACGACGCGACGCCGATCGCCGGCATGGCCGACGAGACACGCCGCTTCTACGGCGTGCAGTTCCACCCGGAGGTCACCCACACCCGGCAGGGCAGCGCGATCCTCAGCCGCTTCGTGCACGACATTTGCGGATGCGCAAGGGACTGGAACATGCCCGATTACATCGCCGAAGCGGTGGAAAAAATCCGCGGCGAGGTGGGGACCGAAGAAGTGCTGCTGGGACTGTCCGGCGGCGTGGATTCAGCGGTGGCCGCGGCGTTGATCCACCGCGCCGCAGGCGCGAAGCTCACCTGCGTGTTCGTCGACACCGGCCTGCTGCGTCTGGACGAAGCCGCCCAGGTCATGCAAACCCTCACCCGCACTCTCGGCGTGAAGGTGAATCTGATCGATGCTTCGGAGCGTTTCCTGCGAGCGCTCGCCGGTATCGCCGATCCCGAACAGAAGCGCAGGGTCATCGGCCGAGAATTCGTCGAGGTTTTTCAGCATGAAGCGAAGAAATTCCCGAAGGTAAAATGGCTCGCTCAGGGCACGATCTATCCCGACGTGATCGAATCGGCCGGCGCGAAGACGAACAAGGCGCACACGATCAAGTCGCACCACAACGTCGGCGGGCTGCCTGAATCCCTGCACCTGAAACTGCTCGAGCCATTGCGCGATCTGTTCAAGGATGAGGTGCGCGAGCTCGGGCTCGCGCTGGGACTGCCGCGCGAATTGGTATTTCGGCATCCGTTTCCCGGCCCCGGGCTGGGCGTGCGAATTCTGGGCGAGGTGAAGCGCGAGTACGCCGAGCTCCTGCGCCGCGCCGACGCTATCTTCATCGAGGAACTGCGCGCCGCCGGCTGGTACGACCAGGTGGCCCAGGCCTTCACCGTATTCCTTCCGGTCAAGTCCGTCGGGGTCATGGGTGACGGGCGCACTTACGAGTACGTGGTATCGCTGCGCGCGGTTCAAACCACCGATTTCATGACCGCGCACTGGGCGCCGTTGCCGCACGAGCTGCTGGCAAAAGTCTCGAACCGTATCATCAACGAAGTTCGCGGCATTAACCGCGTCGTCTACGACATTTCCGGCAAGCCGCCCGCGACCATAGAGTGGGAATAGTGGCGGCCACAGGGCTTGACGCGGCGATGATGCAGGAAGCGCTTGAACTCGCTCGCCGGGCCGCGGCCGCGGGTGAAGTGCCGGTGGGCGCGGTGGTCGTGAAGGGTGGCGACATCATCGGCCGGGGCTTCAATGCCCCGATTTCGACCCATGATCCCACCGCGCATGCCGAGATCGGCGCCCTGCGCGAGGCCTCGGCGGTGCTCGGCAATTACCGGCTGACCGGCTGTTGGCTGTACGTGACGCTCGAGCCCTGCGCGATGTGCGCCGGCGCGATCATGCATGCGAGGATCGCGCGGCTGTTCTACGGCTCTTCCGATCCCAAGACCGGAGCCTGCGGCAGCGTTGTCGACCTGTTCGCCGAAGCGCGGCTTAACCACCACACCGAGGTAGCGGGCGGATTGCTCGCGGCTGAAAGCGGCAGGATTCTGTCGGAATTCTTTGCCTCGCGCCGCGGCGCGGGCAGCGGTTCGCGCAATGCCGAAAATTGAGATCTCGATTCCCGCGCAGAACCTGACGCTGCTCGGCGACAGCGGCAGGGAGCTGCGGTGCTATCCGGTCTCGACTTCCCGCAACGGCCCCGGCGAAGTGCAGGGAAGCTTCTGCACGCCGCGCGGACGGCATCTCGTCCGCGCCAGGATCGGCGCGGGCCGGCCCGTCAACGCCGTTTTCGTGCGCCGACGCCCAACGGGAGAAATCTGGACCCCGCAACTCGGCGAGCGCTTTCCAGGGCGCGACTGGATCTTGACGCGAATTCTCTGGCTCTCCGGCTGCGAGCCCGGCCGGAACCGGCTGGGGAAAGTCGATACGATGCGGCGCTACATTTACATCCACGGCAGCCCGGATACGGTCGAGTTTGGCAGACCGGATTCGCTCGGCTGCATCCGCATGCGTAACCGCGACGTCGTCGAGCTGTTCGAATTCATTTCGCCCGGCACGGCGGTCGAAATTTCCGACCGCTGACGATTCCCCTCTCCCGCACGTGGGGGAGGGGAGATCTCTCGGCGTTGCTCTCTCGGCATCCGCGCATTTCGCCTTCACCCCGAGAAGTACTGCATCCCCTCGAGCAGGAATCGCACAACTCCGCTCACGAGCAGCGCCACGCCCACCGACAATGACACCGAGAACACGGCTTCCCTGCGGCCGATGGTCTTCATCATCACCGCGAAAGTCGAAAGGCAAGGCACGTAAAAGGTGAGGAACAGCAGAAAGGTGACGATCTGGATCGGATTCAGATAGTGGTTGATCTCGAAGCTGCCCAGGGCCTGATAGATCATCAGCAACGACAGCTCCTTGCGCAGGATCCCGAACAGGATGGGCACGCCCAGCACCAGCGGCAGGCCCAGCCACCATTGAGTGATCGGCGTGAGCAGTGCATTGATCGTGGCGTCGGCGCCGAAGTGGTTGAGGAGCGCCAGGACGACGCTGCCGGCGACGAGCAGGGGCGTCACGATGGTCAGGACGTCCTGCGTTCGCACCCAGGTTTCGCGCAGCAGCGGACGCCAGCGCGGCAGCGCGTAGGGCGGGATCTCCTGCACCTGCCCGGGCCCGGCGCTCGGGTAGCGCCGCCGCATCAATTGCCCCAGTGTCGCGATCACCGCGAGGCTGAGCAGGAAAATGGCAAAGACGCCGAGTCCGCCCAGGTACTTTCCGGCGAGGGCGAGGATGATGGCCGAGCGCGCCGAACACGGCACGAAGGTGATGAGGAGCGAGGCGACGATCCGTTCGCGGCCGGCGCTGCTCCGGGCGACGGCGGAAATGGCCGGCACGTTGCATCCCAGCCCGAGCAGGAAAGGAACCGCCACGCCGCCGTGCAGCCCGATCTTGTGAAAACCGCGGTCGACCGCGAATGCGATGCGCGCCATGACGCCGACCTGCTCCAGCGCCACCAGCAGCAGCACCAGCGGAATCATGTAGGGCACGACGATCCCCACCAGGCCGATGAGTCCATCGGTCACCGCGCGTGCGATCACGCCGCCGGTCGATTTCGGCTGCCAGCCGGCGGTCCATTCGATCAGGCGCGCCGCGGTCATGCTGTCCAGCCAGGCGCTCACGCCGAAGACCACGAACAGCACCGCCGCGAAAACCACCATGCTGCCGATCATGCCCCAGCGGGGGTTGAGAAACAGCTCATCGAGCCAGTGGCGCCAACCCCGCCGCTCGTGCGCACTTCCCGGGCGGGCCGCCGCCTCCGCCAGCGTGGCGGCGCGGTGGTGGCGGTCGGCGTGCAGTTCTTCCCGCAGCGGGCGCGGCAGTGTCTTGTTCGCCTGCGCGCGCAGCCGGAGCACCTCCGGCACCCGCTCCGGGAAATGTTGCCGCAGTTCATCGAGGAAGTAACGGTCTCCCTGCGCCACTCGCATCACCAGGAAATGCAGCGGAACGCGGAACGCGCGCCGGATCTCCGGCCCGCTCAAGGCCTCGGCGAACGGCCGCAGACAATTGTGGATGTGCTCGCTCGCCGGCAAGGGCAGCGGACAAACCCCTCGGCGCACGGCCTCCACCGCCGTGTTGAACAGCTCGGCGATGCCATGCCCCATGATGGCGGCGGTTGCCACCACCGGCAAGGCGAGACGCCGGCTCAAAACGTTGCTGCTGATGTGGATGCCCTTGCCGCGGGCTTCGTCCATCTTGTTCAACGCAATGACGAGCGGCCTGGACAACTGCATCAACTCCAGAGTCAATTCCAGGTGGCGCTCCGGCGCGGTCGCATCGACCACCTGGATAATCACGTCCGGCGCTGAAAACGGCGCCGGGGCGCCTTCGGGCTCGTGCACCGATACCGGCGGGCGCTCATCGCCCCAGAGCAGATATTTCAGC
>JBGPYQ010000265.1:0-3761 GCA_041493345.1 Gammaproteobacteria bacterium
ATCTCCTTCGACTTGGCCTTTTCGCGCGCGATGCGCTCACGCTCGCGCTGCTTTTCCTTCGCTGCCTTAAGGCGCGCCCTGTCCATGGCGGCGCGCTCCCGGGTCTTCTGAATCTCCTTGGCCTTGCGCGCTCGTTCCCTGTCTTTCGCCGCCTTGATGCGCGCTCGTTCCCTGTCTTTCGCCGCCTTGATGCGCGCACGCTCCCTGTCTTTTGCCGTCTTGATACGCGCGGATTCCCTCGCTTTGCGAGCTTTTTCGCGCTCCCTTTGCACCCGCAGCCTCGCCGCGGCTTTCGATTTCTGCGCACGGAGACTTGCTCTGAGCTTCGCCCCCGCCGAACCCCCGGTGCTGGCGCGCGCGTGGCCGACCTTTGCCTGGAGCCTGATTCTGGCGCGCGCCTTGTGCTTAAGCTTCTGTTTCACCATGGTTTTCCCTGTCTGTTACAGCTTTGGACGGAAACCGATAATTATAGCACGGGCGGAATATCGGCCGGACGCTGGCTTAACGCGGTGAGCCTCTTGTTCAAATCCGACAGCAGCGCCCGCTCCTCCGGCTTCAGATCCGTCGCGCTTAATCTTGGCTGCAGCTCGGCGAGCCGCTCTTTTACGTGGAGCAGCTCCAGTCCCGGCAGAGCGTCGCGGAACTCGGCTTCCACTTCTTCGGGCGTCAAATCGAGCTCCATCGCCTCGGAATGAATCCGCTCGAAAAGGCCCTCGAATTCACCGCCCCGGAACCGCTCGATCAGGAGGGCATCGAAATTGGGCCCGGTAGTCTCGCGCGCGAATTTCGCGAACGCTTCCAGCCCGCGCGATTCGAGAGTTTCGCCCCGCAGGTGCTCCATCGGCAGGTCGCGCGCGAGATCCGGCTTGACCATGAGACGCTTGAGCAGCCAGATTCCCAGGCTCTGCATGGGTGCGCGTTCGTTGCGGGCCGGTGCGGGCTTTCCGGCGTAGCCCCGCGCCAGGCGGATTTCACACAATTTCGCGATCTCTTCCTGCGCCATGCCGGCCGCGTCGGCGAGCGCCTTCAAGAGTTGCAGCTGCAGCGCCGGCGCGGAAATCTGCTGCAGCAGGGGCCTGGCCTCATGCACAAGGCGCGAACGGCCTTCCAGCGTCGTCATGTCGACCCGGCCCTTCAGATCGTCCAGGAAATACTCCGAAAGCGGCCGCGCTTCATCCAGCTTCTTCTCGAACGCGGCCTTGCCGTGTTCGCGCACAAAACTGTCGGGATCGTGTTCCGGCGGAAGAAAAAGAAACCGGATCGTCTTGTGGTCGGCAAGATGGGCGAGGCTCACTTCGAGCGCGTGCCACGCGGCCTTGCGGCCGGCCGCATCGCCGTCGAAGCAGAACACCACCTCGTCGGTCTGGCGCAGGAGCTTCTGAACGTGCACCGCGGAGGTCGCCGTGCCGAGCGTCGCCACCGCGTACTCGATTCCGTGCTGGGCGAGCGCCACCACATCCATGTAGCCCTCTACGACGATGACTCGGCCCGACGCGCGCACCGCCGGCCGCGCCTGCGACAGGCCGTAGAGCTCGCGCCCCTTTTCGAAGAGCGGCGTCTCGGGCGAGTTGAGATATTTGGGGCCTTGAGGCCCTTTTTCCGTGCCTTCAATCGGATCGGTGTCCTCCAGGACGCGCCCGCCGAACGCGATCACCGAACCGCGCTGATTGAGGATGGGGAACATGATACGGTCGCGGAACCGGTCGTAGCGTCGCCCGCCTTCACCGTCGACCACCAGCCCGGCGTCCTTCAGCGTTGAGTCGGCATAGTCCGGAAACACACCCTGCAGATTCTGCCAGCCCTCGGGCGCGTAGCCGATGCCGAACCGCGCCGCAATCTTGCCGGTCAACCCGCGTCCCTTCAGGTACTCGATCGCGCGCGTGGCGTTTTTCAGCCGCTCGCGGTAGTAATCGCAAGCGCGCTGCATGATGTCGTACAGATCCGGCCCCGCCTCCTGTTTCCTGGATCGGGGCTCGAACTCGGGCATTTTCATCCCGGCCGACGCGGCGAGGTCTTTCACCGCGTCGATATAGCCGAGCCCGGAATACTCAATGAGAAACGAGATCGCGTTGCCGTGCACGCCGCAGCCGAAGCAATGATAGAACTGCTTGGTCGGGCTGACGGTGAACGAGGGCGTTTTCTCTGAATGAAACGGGCAGCAGGCGAGATAATTCGCGCCGCCTTTTTTCAGCGGTACATAGCGCTCGATCACGTCGACGATATCGACGCGATGGAGCAGTTCTTGCTTGAAAGAATCCGGGATCACGCTTGAATTCACCGCGGCCAGGCCGCATGCCGGAAAGTGCAGTCCACCCGGACCCGGGCATCGGTCATCTTTATAGGCGAAATTTCCCGGTTCGCAAATCGGAAGCCTAACCCGTCAACTTCGACTTAACCAGCGCCGACACCTTGCCCATGTCCGCGCGTCCCGCAAGCTTGCCCTTCAATACGCCCATCACCTTTCCCATGTCGGTTGCGCCCTTCGCCCCGGTTTGCAATATCGCTGCGGAAATTTCCTGCGCAATCTCGGCGTCCGAGAATTGCTTGGGCAGGTACCCGGACAAGAGGTTCAATTCGAAGGTTTCATTGTCGACGAGGTCCTTCCGACCGGCCGCCTGGAACTGGGTGATGGAGTCGCGACGCTGCTTGATCATCGTTCCAATGACCGCGACAATTTCGGCGTCGGACATGTCCTTTCTCTCGTCCACTTCGCGCTGCTTGATCGCGGCGAGCAGCAGGCGGATGGCCGAGAGGCGCTGCGCCTCGCGCGCCTTCATCGCGGCCTTCATGTCGTCGGTAATTTTGGCTTTAAGCGACATAGGGCATGCAGGGGTCAGGGTTCAGGGAAAGGCGCGGGCCAAAAATTTAAAAGGGCGCAGCAGGCTTGGCCTGGTGCGCCCTGGATTCCGAATTCTTGATCCTGAACTAATACAGCTTCGGCGGCAGTGTCTGGTTGCGCAGGCGCTTGTAGTGCCGCTTGACTGCGGCCGCGAGTTTCCTCTTGCGGTAGGCGGTCGGCTTCTCGTAGAACTCGCGGGCGCGCAACTCGGTGAGCAGGCCGGTTTTTTCCACGGTGCGCTTGAAGCGGCGCAACGCTACCTCGAACGGCTCGTTTTCCTTGACGCGTACGGTCGGCATGCAGTCTTGATCCCAAAACAACGTTGCAGGAAGGGTGCGGATTTTAACCTTTTTTCGGCCGGGGCGCCAGCAAAAGTCTTTCCCGACATGCCTTCCGTTCCAGGGAGCTTGCGTGTGTTATCCGCCAAGCCTGCCGGTCAATCCCAGGATCCGCAATTCCTGTCCGACGGTTGCCGCGCGCAGGTCGACTTCCATCAGGCGCGCGTCCAGCCGCGAGCGCGCCGCGTCGATCAATTCCAGCAAGGACCCGCGACCAAACCGGTAGGCGTCTTCGGCCATCTGTTTGAGCGCGGGGATGCGCTCGCCGACATTTTGCCGGAACCGCTCGAGGGCGGCTCTGCGCTGAGCGAGCGCATCAGCCAGGCGCCGCAGTTCCACGTCGGCCTCGGATTCGATCGCCTCACGGCGGCGCTGCGCGGCCCTGAGATCGGCCGCGGCCTTTGCCTGCAGACCACGCCTGGCATCGGACAGCGGGATCTCCGTGGACAGGCCGACAAAATTGGCGGCGCCAAACGGATCGCTGGTCCATGTTCTACCCACACTCAGCACCGGCACCGGCCAGCGTTCGCGCTCTGTGCGACTAAGTGCTGCCTGCGCCGCTTCTTCTTCGCGCCGCGCCGCGA
>JBGPYQ010000098.1:0-11157 GCA_041493345.1 Gammaproteobacteria bacterium
AGAATATCCTCGGCCGCATCCCGGTGGTGAAGACCATCTACAGCGGCGTCAAGCAGGTGAGCGATACGCTGTTTGCGCCCGGTGGCCAGGCGTTTCGCAAGGCGCTTCTGGTGCAGTATCCGCGGCAGGGGAGCTGGACCATCGCATTTCTCACCGGGCAGCCCGGTGGCGATGTCGCCAACCATTTGCGCGGGGAGTATCTGAGCGTTTACGTTCCGACCACGCCGAACCCGACGTCGGGATTTTTTCTGATGATGCCCAAGGCCGACGTGGTCGAGCTCGACATGAGCGTCGACGAAGCCTTGACTTACGTCATCTCCATGGGCGTGGTGCCGCCCGGCCAGGGCGGGAATGCCGGGAAAAAACCCTGACCGGCAATCCGCAGTCCGCCCGAGGCCGGTTGCATGCAAGGGAATACCCCGCTATGGGGCCGGCGCGAGGCAGGCATGGCGTTATGCGAAATCGCTTGAGCACGGGAGGAAGGAATTCATATAATGGCTGTTCGCGCGGCGCTGCGGCAGTTGAAATGGTGCCGCGCCCGATCAAATATTTACAAAGGGAGTCATTCATGAATGCCAACCAGTTCGTACGTGTCTTATTTGCTCTGGCGTCTTTGATCCTGATCGCCGGCTGCGCCCCGGTCCATCCCATCATGAATATAACGGACGCGCCCGTTGTCGCGAACAAACCGTCCGTGACCCTGGACGAAGTTGGCAAAGCCATAGTGCGGGCCGGGGCATCGATAGGAATTCAGATGATCATTTCCACCCCGGGCCATATTGTCGGCACATACGCCAAAACTGATTTCAGGGCGGTTTTTGACGTCAGGTACAACACCAGGAGCTACAGCATTACTTACAAGGATAGCCAGGGCCTGAAATATGACGGCACCAACATCCACAGGCAATATAACGTCTGGATTTCGAATCTGGACAGGAACATCCGCGCGCAGCTGAGCGCCATTTAGGCGTTCAGTTCGAGGAGCACCGCGGCCGGGGCGAGCAATCTTTGCCGCGGCTTGCCTGCTCAACCGTTGCGGAGCCGGTCGAGCCGCAAGAGTCGCTCCGTTGCCGGCACGAGTGGTGCCCCGCGCGGCAGGGTTTGCGCGGTAAAGACATCGGATCATATTGAAAACAGGCGCACCAGGCAGCGCATTGGATCGTCCTCGGATATCACGGCGTACGCTCGGCGTCCTGCTGTTGTGCGCCTACCCGGTGCTCACGCATGCGGAGGTGTTAACGGGGCTGGTCTTTCTGGCCTGGCTGGCCTGGTTGTGCCTTGCGGCGCTGGCGTATATGGTCGTCTCCGGGAAGTGGCGCGCGGCCGCGCTGGCGTTGCTGGCGGGCGCGCTGCTTCTGACGGATGCGGAGGAGCTGTTGAGAATCCCGCCCGTCGTGGTCAATCTTGGGCTGGCTGCGTGGTTCGGCATGTCCTTGCAGCCCGGCGAGGAGCCGGTGATCAGCTGGTTTGCGCGCCTTGAACGGGGGGAGTTGACCCCTGAGCTCGCGGGCTATTCGCGGCGCCTGACCGCAATCTGGCTGGTGTTTTTTGTGGTGATGGCCGCGGTGGCCGTGGCGCTCGCCGCGTTTGCCACGCCTGAAGCGTGGTCCCTGTTCGCGAACGGGATCAGCTACCTGCTGGTGGCCGCGTTGTTCGTCGGCGAGCACGCATACCGGCGCGTGCGGTATCGGAATTACTCGCACGCTTCCCTGCTGCAGTACTTGCGCATCATGTTCAGCTCGGGCAATCTTGTGTCGCGCCGGAGTGCAGGCAAATGAGTGCGTGCATGGCGTCGCGGCGCGGCCGCAAACCGGCCATGCGGGGGTGCGCGCACCGCGGCATGCGGCCCGGGACCCTGGGATGCACCGCTCCCCAAGTATGAATTCCCTCTGGCTTGCCCAGAAGGAACGCGGCAGCCGCGGCGCGATGCGGCTGATGAAATGGCTGGCATTGCGCTGCGGGCGGCGGGCCGCGCGCCTGATGCTTTATCCGGTCTGCGCCTATTTCATTCTGTTTTCTCCGCGTGCGCGGCGCGCATCGGGCCAGTACCTTGCGCGCGCGCTCGGCCGGCCCCCGCGATTGCGCGACGTGTGGCGGCACTACTTCACTTTTGCCGCAACGGTCCTGGACCGCATCTTCCTGCTCGGCGGACAGATCGACCGTTTCAACATCGAGCTCACAGGCGTGGAATCGCTGCACCGGACCCTGGCCGAGGGGCGGGGCTGCCTGTTGTTGGGGGCGCACCTGGGCAGCTTCGAGGTGCTGCGCGCGACGGGGCTTTTGCAGCGAAAATTGCCGATCAGCGTGGTGATGTACGAGGACAATGCCGCCATTGTGAGCGAAGTTCTGAACGGCCTGCATCCGGAGATCCGTTCGCGGATCATCGTTCCCGGCCGGATCGACACCATGCTGCGAATCAGCGACTGCTTCGCCCGCGGCGAGATCGTCGGCATGCTCGGCGACCGGTGTGCCGGCTCGGAAAAGACGGTGACGTGCCCGTTTTTCGGGGAGGATGCGGCTTTCCCACAGGGGCCGCTGCTGCTGGCCTGGAGCTTGAGAGTTCCGGTGGTGCTGTTCGCCGGCTTGTACGAAGGCGATGCCCGCTATGTCATTCACTTCGAGCCGTTCTGCGACCGTCCGCGGCCGGACCGCGCCGCGCGCGCCGGGTGGGTGCAACAGGGTGCGATACGCTACGCCGCCCGGCTCGAGCACTTCTGCCGGACGGCGCCCTACAACTGGTTCAACTTCTACGACTTCTGGAGCCGCTCGCCCGGATAGGACCGGGTGCCCGGCGACCTGACGGACACCGGCCCGCCGCCATGATCGCGGCTCCAGCCCCGGCACGGCAGCGAGACGCAATCTGAAAGCCTTCCTGCCGGCAAGCCCCGCACGGCGTTTCTCGCGGTCCCCGCGCTCTCTCTTGGGGCTCGGCCTGTTTGCTATACTCTGCGGCCTGTCGACGGGTCCGCATTTTGAACGTCTCTACCCTTGCTGTTTCGCCTCGATGGACCCTGACTGTATTTCCGGGCGAAGTATCTGCATATACGGAGGACCAGCGTGAGTCTCGTGGATGAGCTGAATTTTGCCGTGGTGATACCGGCCTACAACGAGGCGGCGACAATTCGCCCGGTGGCCGAAGGCGCGCTGCGAATCGCGCCGCTCGTGATCGTCGTTGACGACGGTTCGCAGGATGGCACGGCGGCCGCGCTCGATGGGCTGCCCCTCGTCCTGATCCGGAACCCGTCCAACGGGGGAAAGGCCGCGAGCCTCTGGCGCGGCATCGAGCATGCCCTGGTGCAGGGAGTCGATGCGGTCGTCACGCTCGACGGGGACGGCCAGCATAATCCGGCGGACATCGTCCGGCTGGTCGCGGCCTGCCGCCAGTCGCCCGGCAAGATCGTGATCGGCGCGCGGCTCGCCGACCGGCAGAACATCCCCGCGCCGCGCTATTTGGCCAACCGCTTTGCCAATTTCTGGATCGCCTGGGCCGCCGGATATCCGATCGAGGACAGCCAGTCCGGTTTCCGTCTGTACCCGGCGGGGCTGCTGCACCGGGTCAGGGTGCCGCATGGCCCGGACGCGGGCTTCGTATTCGAAAGCGAAATACTGATCGAGGCGAGCCGCCTTGGCGTAGCCAGCATTTCCGTGCCGGTCGCCGCGATCTACCCGCGCTCGGTCCGTCCCAGCCACTTCCGCCCGGTGAAGGATGTTCTACGCATCACCCGCATGGTCGCGTGGAAGCTCCTGTCGCGCGGAATGCATTTGCGCGGACTCGTCAACAGCCTGAAGACCCGGTCCGTGGAAAGTCACCAAGCCGAGGCCGACAGGCTCTACAAATCCTGAATCGGTGCTGGCATCCCGGCCTCCCGCGGCCCGGGGCTCATCGAAAGAAAGGAACATGCGCACTCATTACTGCGGACAGGTCGACGCCGCGCTGCTCGGCCGGACCGTCACGCTGTGCGGCTGGGCGCACCGCCGCCGCGACCACGGCGGCGTCATCTTCATCGACTTGCGCGACCGCGAAGGGCTGCTGCAGGTGGTTTCCGATCCCGACCGGCGGCAGACCTTCGGGACGGCCGAAAAAATCCGCAACGAATTCGTGCTCAAGGTTACGGGCGCGGTGCGCCGCCGGCCCGAGGGCACGGCCAATCCCAACATCGCCTCCGGTGAAGTCGAAGTGCTCGCTCACGAAATCGAAATCCTCAATCCGGCGCTGACCCCGCCGTTCCAGCTCGACGACGACAATCTTTCAGAGACGGTGCGGCTCACGCATCGCGTGCTCGATCTTCGGCGCGAGCCGATGCAAAAAAACCTCATGCTGCGCCACCGCGTCGCCATGGCGGTCAGGAAGCATCTGGACGAGCGCGGGTTCATCGACATCGAGACACCCATGCTCACCAAATCGACGCCCGAGGGCGCGCGCGACTACCTGGTGCCTTCGCGCGTGCACGCCGGGCATTTCTTCGCCCTGCCGCAGTCGCCGCAGCTGTTCAAGCAGCTGCTCATGATGGCGGGTTTCGATCGCTACTACCAGATCACCAGGTGCTTTCGCGACGAGGACCTGCGTGCCGACCGCCAGCCCGAGTTCACACAGATAGACTGCGAGACCTCGTTTCTCGGCGAGACGGAAATCCGCGCAATTTTCGAGGGCATGATCCGCACCGTGTTCATGGAGACGTTGAACATCGCGCTGCCCGATCCGTTCCCGGTGATGAGCTACGCCGACGCCCTGCGCGAATACGGCTCGGACAAGCCCGACCTGCGCGTGCCGCTCAAATTGACCGAGCTCACCGGGGTGATGAAGAGCGTCGAGTTCAAGGTGTTCGCCGGTCCGGCAAACACGGTGGGCGGCCGAGTGGCCGGGCTGTTGATTCCCAAGGGTGGAGAATTGACCCGCGGCGAGATCGATGCCTACACCGAGTTCGTCGGCATCTACGGCGCGAAGGGCCTGGCCTGGATCAAGTTCAACGACACGGGCAAGGGACGCGAGGGAATGCAGTCTCCCATCGTAAAAAATCTTTCCGATGCGGCGCTCAAGTCGATCGTCGAGCGCTCCGGGGCAAAAGACGGCGACCTCATGTTCTTCGGCGCCGGAAAGGCGAAGATCGTCAACGACGCGCTCGGCGCGCTGCGCGTGAAAATCGGCCATGAGAAGGGCTACGCACAGGCCGGCTGGAGGCCGCTGTGGGTGGTCGACTTCCCCATGTTCGAGTACGACGAGGAAGAAAAGCGCTGGAACGCGATGCACCATCCGTTCACCGCGCCCAAGGATGGCCACGAGGACCTTCTTTCCGCCGATCCGGGCGGGGCGCTCGCCAAAGCCTACGACATGGTGCTGAACGGCTCGGAGATCGGCGGCGGCTCGGTGCGGATTCACCGCGAGGACGTGCAGTCGAAAGTGTTCCGCGCCCTGTCCATCGGCCCCGAGGAGGCGAGGCAGAAGTTCGGCTTCCTGCTCGACGCGCTGCAATACGGCGCGCCCCCGCACGGCGGTATCGCGTTCGGGTTCGATCGCATCGTCGCCATGATGGTGGGCGCCGAATCCATACGCGACGTCATCGCCTTTCCGAAGACGCAGCGCGCTCAGTGTCTGCTCACGCAGGCGCCCTCGCCCGTGGATGAAAAGCAGCTGCGCGAGCTGCACATCCGCTTGCGCAAGCCCGAGACAGGCTGACCCGGCCGGCGAATGCCATGAACGCCGACTGGCTCAACGAACCCGCCAAGGCGGGGGTCTTTCATCTTTTCGCCGATGCGCGCGGGCTCGCCGAGGCCGCGGAGGCGGCGGGGCTCGCCGTGTTTCGCATCGACATCGGGCATGCCCACGACAAGGAGGATTTCCTCGGCCATGTGTCGAAGGCGATGAAATTTCCCGACTGGTTCGGCGGCAACTGGGACGCGCTCGCGGACTGCCTGAAAGACCTGTCCTGGGCAGACGCGAGAGGGTGGGTTGTGATCCTCGAGAAGAGCAAGCATTTCTGCGGCGGGCACCGCCACGAATTCGACGAGGCGATGGATGTCATGGCCGAGGCGGCTGCAACCTGGCGCGGCCGCGGCAAGCCTTTCTGGACGCTGATCGGCGGGCCGGAGGGCTGGAGTTCGGGATATCCGCCTCTGCCGGCGGAGTGAGCAGTTTCCCCCGCCCGCGGGCGGGAAAAGAGACTTCAGCGCATGCCTGCTTCTTTCAAAATCCCCCGCTCGGTCCTCGTAGTCATCCACACGCCCGGGTTGCAGGTGCTGATGATGCAGCGCGCCGGCTGGCCCGAATTCTGGCAATCGGTAACGGGCAGCGTCGCGCACGAGACCGAGCCTCTGAGGGACACGGCGATTCGGGAAGTGCGCGAGGAGACCGGACTTGACGCGACGCGCCATGACCTGCGCGACTGGGGCATCGAGAACCGCTTCGAGATTTTTCCGAAGCACCGCAACCGCTACGCACCGGGCGTGACGCACAATCTCGAGCATGTTTTCAGCATGGAAGTGCCCGCGCCGCTTGCCGTCGCGCTCGATCCCGCCGAACACCTGGGCTACAAATGGATGCCATACCGGCAAGCGGCTGCACTCACCCTCTCCCGGACCAACCGCGACGCGATCCTGCTGCTGCCGCGCGGTATCAGCGCTTAATCAGCCGACCGAGCTTGCGGCCGGCACCACCTTGTTGCATTCTGTTGGCATGTCCGCGACCCGCACAGTCCGGCGCCACGGCGCCTTCCTGATCATCGCCTGTGCGGCCGCGGCTGCGCTGTTACCGCCCCGGCCGGCCGCCGCGCAGGAAGTCAGCGTCGAGACCGTGCGCGAGGGCGAATTTATCAAGGTCTCCGCGACGGCCCAGATGCAGGTGGATCGGCGCATCGCCTGGGATGTACTGTCCGATTACGACCATCTCGCCGAATTCATCCCGGACATGCTCAGCTCGCGCGTCGTGCTGCGCAACGCCGATGGCATCCTGGTGGAGCAGAAAGGCGAGATCGGTTTCCTTTTCTTCCGCCAGCCCCTCGAGGTGACACTGGCGGTGTTTGAGCAGCCGCCGCGGCGCATCGTCGCCCGAGGCGTCGCCGGCAACGTGCGGGAGATGGAGGCGCGTTACGAGCTTCAGTCGTCGCAAGACGGCGTGAAGCTGAGCTATTTCGGACGCTTCATCCCGGAATTCTTCCTGCCGCCGATTGTCGGCATGGCCATCGTGCGCAGTTCGATGGAAAGGAAATTCCGCGCCATGGTCGATGAAATTCTCCGGCGCGACGCGCTCGCGCGAAACAAGTCCGAGAAGTAACGGGGCCCATGCACGCCTGCCGGGTCGCAAGCACTTCAGGTTGAACCCATGAACCTGCACGTCGCCACCTACAACATCCACAAGGGCTTTTCCCAATTCAACCGCCGCATGATGGTGCGCGAGCTGCGCGACCATTTGCGCTCGCTCAATGCGGACATCATCTTCCTGCAGGAAGTGCAGGGGCAGCACCGCCATCACGCTTCGCGCTTCGCGGACTGGCCCGACGAGCCGCAGTACGAATTCCTCGCGGAGCAGGTGTGGAGTGATTTCGCCTACGGCCGCAACGCCGTATACGACCACGGGCACCACGGCAACGCCATCCTCAGCCGCTACCCGATCATCAGCGCGGAGAACCAGGACGTCTCGGCGCACGGCTTCGAGCACCGCGGCCTCCTGCACTGCGAGATCGAGCTGCCGAACATGAAGCTTCCGCTGCACTGCATCTGCGTGCACCTCGCCCTCAACGAGCGCGGCCGCCGGCACCAGGTCGGGGCGCTGATCGAGCGCCTGCACAGGGAAGTGCCCGCCGCCGCGCCGCTGGTGGTCGCGGGCGACTTCAACGACTGGCGCAATCTCGCGGGCCGCAGGCTGGCCGAGCAGCTCGGGCTCAAGGAGGCGTTCCGCGACCAGCGGGGCAAATCGGCGCGAAGCTTTCCCAGCGCCTTCCCGGTGCTGCGCCTGGACCGAATCTACGTGCGTGGTTTCAGCGTGCACCACACCGCGGTTCACCACGGGCCGTCGTGGTCGCGGCTCTCCGATCACGTCGCGCTTTCCGCGCACGTTCAACTGGCGTAAGCGGGCCGGCATGAGCGTCGAGTTTGTCGGCGGCAACCGCCTGACGCTGCTGCGCTCCGGCGCCGAGTATTTTCCGGCGCTGGAGGCGGCCATCCGCCAGGCGCGGCACGAGATTTACCTCGAGACCTACATGTACGCGGACGATGCCACCGGCAGGCGCATCGCGGAGGCGCTGTGCGCAGCCGCGACGCGCGGCGTCGCGGTGCACGTGCTGATCGACGGTTTCGGCTCGAAAGACATGCCGAAAGAGCTTTTGCAGCGGCTGCGCGATGCCGGCGTGCGGCTGCTCGTGTTCCGACCCGAGATCTGGCGCATCAGTTTCCGGCGGGACCGGCTGCGGCGCATGCACCGCAAGCTGGTGGTCGTGGACGGGCGCGTCGCATTCATCGGCGGGATCAACATCATCGACGACATGGACACTCCGCGCCAGGTCCCGCCGCGCTACGACTACGCAGTCAAAATCGAAGGGCCTCTGCTCGGGCCGGTGCTGGATGCGGCGGAGCGGCTCTGGAACCGCGTCGCGTGGGTAAGACTCGAGCGCCGTTGGCGCGTCAAGCGCCGCGCCGTCATCGATAACGCGCCCAAAGGCTCGCAGCGCGCCGCGCTGGTAGTGCGCGACAACTTCAACCACCGCAAAGACATCGAGGAGGCCTACCTGGCGGCGATCAAATCCGCGCGCGAGGAGATCATCATCGCCAGCGCTTATTTCTTCCCCGGCATCCGTTTTCGCCGCGCGCTCGCCCGCGCCGCTGCGCGCGGCGTGCGGGTGATCCTCATGCTGCAGGGGCGCGTCGAGTATGTGCTGCTGCACTATGCCTCGCGCGCGCTCTATGGCACGCTGCTCGAGGCCGGCGTGGAGATCTACGAGTACCACAAGAGTTTCATGCACGCCAAGGTGGCGGTCATCGACGGCCACTGGGCGACGGTGGGCTCGTCCAACATCGATCCTTTCAGCCTGATGCTCGCGCGCGAGGCGAACGTGGTGGTCGAGGACCGGCGCTTCGCCGCGGCGCTGCGCGGCTGGCTTCGGACGGACATGGAAAAGGGGGCGCGGGTGGTGGCGAAGACGCGCTGGTTCAGGCAGCCGCTGTGGCACCGCATCCCGATCTGGATCGGCTACGCCTTGGCGCGCGTCGTGACCGGCATGTTCGGCTATGGCAGGGACTTCTGACCGGGCCTGCGCGAGCGGCGTGATAGAGTAAATAGGCGGGAACCGGAGCACTGCCGGCGGGGAGAAGCGTCTGCATGGCGAAATACTCAACCCAAGCCATCCGCACCGTCGCGCTGGTCGGCCACGGCGGGGCGGGCAAGACCACGCTCGCCGAGGCGCTGCTTGCCAGGGCCGGCGCGATCCCTGCGGCCGGCAGCGTCGAGCGCGGCAACACCGTCTGCGACTTCGATCCCCTGGAAAAAACGTACAAGCACTCGCTCAACTCGGCGATCGTCAACTTCGCCTGGAAAGGCGCGCATATCCACCTCATCGACACGCCCGGCTACCCCGATTTCATGGGGCAGGCGATCTGTGCGCTCGCCGCGGTCGAGACCGCGGCGGTTGTCATCAATGCCGAGACCGGAATCCAGCTCGCCACCGACCGCATACTCAAATGGGCGGCGAAGCGGAACCTGTGCCGAATGATCGTCGTCAACAAGATCGACGCCGCGAACGCCGATCTTCCCGCGCTGCTCGCGAAAATCCAGCAGGCGGTTGGAAAAGAATGCCTGCCGATCAACCTTCCCGCGAAGGGCGGCAAGGACGTGGTGGACTGCTTCTTCAACCCCGACGGCGAAGCGGATTTCTCCTCGGTGAAGGAAGCGCATTCGGCGCTCGTCGATCAGGTCGTCGAGGTGGACGAGGCGCTGATGGCGAAGTACCTCGAGCAGGGCGAGGTGAGCGCCGAGCAATTGCATGCGCCCTTCGAAAAAGCGCTGCGCGAAGGCCACCTCATTCCGGTGTGCTTCACGTCGGCGAAGAACGGCGCCGGCGTTGAGGCGCTGCTCGACATCTTTGCGAACCTCGCGCCGAACGCGACCGAGGGCAACGCGCCGCCGTTCCTGAAAGGCGAGGGCGCCGGCGCGGAGGAGTACTACGCCGTGCCCGGCCCCAAGGCGCACGTGCTCGCGCACGTCTTCAAGGTGATGATCGACCCCTTCATCGGCAAGGTGGGGATCTTCCGCGTGCACCAGGGCACGGTGACGCCGAACACGCCGCTCTTCGTCGGCAGCGCGAAGCGCCCGTTCAAGGCCGGTCATCTCTTCACCCTCCAGGGCAAGGACACCGTCGAGACCGACGCGCTCGTGCCGGGGGACATCGGCGCGGTGACCAAGGTCGAGGAGATCGAGTTCGACTGCGTGCTGCACGATTCTCACGACGAGGACCACATCCGCCTGCGCCCGCTGGAATTTCCCGAGCCCATGCATGGCATCGCGGTCGAGACGAAGAAGAAGGGCGACGAGCAGCGCCTGTTCGAAGTGCTGCACAAGCTCGAGATGGAAGACCCGTGTTTTCGCGTCGAGCGCCACGCGACTACCAACGAAACGGTGATCCGCGGCCTGGGCGAGCTGCACATCCGCACCAAACTCGAGAAAATGATCCAGCAGTACAAGATGGAGCTCTCCGTCAAGCCGCCCAAGATCCCGTACAGCGAGACCGTCACGAAGGCGGCCGAAGGGCACTGCCGCCACAAGAAACAGACCGGCGGCGCGGGGCAGTTTGCCGAGGTCGCGCTCCGCATTGCGCCCGCATCGCGCGACTCCGGCGTCGCGTTCACCGAATCCCTCTCGGGCCAGGCGGTCGACCGCGTCTATGTACCGTCGGTTGAACGCGCGTATCAATCCATCAAAGATCTCGAATACGTGGTTTCCTTTGGCTGGTTTCTCCGTGCAGTACACCGCATTGCAGCCCACTTGATGGTGGCCGTGGTGTTCCTTCACATGGTTCGCGTATTCGTCACGGGCGCTTATCGAAACGGGACGGCTGCGGGCCAGAATCGTCCCCTGAACTGGGTTGTCGGCATCGTACTGCTGCTGGCTACATTGTTACTGTCCTTCACGGGCTATCTGCTTCCGTGGGACCAGCTCGCCTACTGGGCGGTGAC
>JBGPYQ010000031.1:0-21816 GCA_041493345.1 Gammaproteobacteria bacterium
CGCATGAAGGACGGGCGGACTTTTTCCGCGCAGGTGTCGCACGCGCGCGGCAGCCTGGAGCGTCCGATGAGCGACGCCGACCTGGAGGCCAAGTTCCGCGATCTTGCCGCCGCCGGAGCGCCCCACTGCAACGCCGGCCGGTTGATCAAGGCCGTCTGGTCGCTCGAGAACGCCCGGGACGCGTCGGCGCTTGCGCGGCTCGCGGTGCCGCCCAGGGGCAGGATCCGGTAGCGCGACCTTCAGACGCTCACGGTCAGGTCCGGGCGGAAGCCGGTCGGCTCGCCGGGATTGCCCCGGGGGTTGCACACGACGCGCGTGCCGCGCACCGCGTAGTCGAAGAAAGTGTGCGTGTGGCCGTGGATCCACAGCGCCGCGCGGCCCATGAGATGCTCCAGATCGACGACCCACCCGGGATTGCCCGGATGGCCCAGATAGGCCGGCGCGATCGAGCGGGTGTGCGGCGCGAAATGGGTGATGACCACGGTGGCGCCGGTGTGGGGCTCTTCGAGCTTCGCGGATAGCCACGCGCGATGCACGCCGTGCAGCGCGATCGCGTCCTCGGGCGCGAACAGGCGCTCGCCGTTCCGGATCAACAAGTAGTCGGGGATCAGCTTGCGCGCCGCCTCGATCACCTTCGGACGCGCGGCATCCGCGACAAGCGAGTAGTCGGTCCAGAGTGTGCAGCCGAGAAAGCGCACGCCCTCGACCATGATCTCGCTGCAGTCGAGCAGCCTGACCGCGCTGCCTCGCGCGGCGGCGCTCATCGCCGCCCGCACTTCGTTGAATTCGCCTTCGTAGTACTCGTGGTTCCCGGCAAGGTAGAGGACCGGCCCGCTGAAGGTGCGCTTGGCCCACTCGATTCCGGCCGCGCCGTTGTGAATATCGCCCGCGAGCACGACCAGATCGGCGCTCGTCGCCGCTGGTGCGAACGGACGGTCCTCGAGATGAAGGTCGGAGAAAATCCGGATGCGCAACGAAACGGCTCCTTTGAAGCGACGCATTTCCGGTGCATGGCATGGCCGGATGCGGCCCGCTGTCGGCGCTATTATCCCCGGCCTGCGAACGAAACGCATTTCGCCATACGAAATGGAGGCGCTTCGTCTTGGAGTCGGCGCGCGCGAGGCGTATGATCACGCATCGGTACTTCAGGCGGTGGCGCAGCGCGCCGAAACAGACAGAGCGCTCACGCCCCGCACGATTTCAATCAAAGGAGGAGTCATGGCAAAATGGGTGCGCGTCGCCCATCAGGGAAAGGAATGCTTCGGAACTCTCGAGGGCGACACCATCAAGGTGCACTCGGGCAGCATGTTCGCCGGTGCGAAGCCGACCAGCGAAACGATCAGCTTCAGCGCCGCCAAGCCGCTCACGCCGACAGTGCCGGGCAAGATGGTCGCGCTGGTGGACAACTATCATGCACTCGTCGCCAAACTCAATCATGCGGTGCCGCCCGAGCCGCTTTACTTTTTCAAGGGCAACAACTCTTTTCTTGCGCACGGCGAGACCATCCGCGTGCCGAAGTCCTATGGCGGGAAGGTGGTCTACGAAGGCGAGCTCGGCATCGTCATCGGCAGGCGCGCGAGCGGCGTGTCGGAAGCCGACGCGCCAAAGTTCATTTTCGGCTACACCTGCATCAACGACGTCACCGCGATCGAGATCCTCAACAAGGATCCGGACTTCGCGCAGTGGACACGCTCGAAGAGCTTCGACACCTTCGGCGTGTTCGGTCCGGCAATCGTGACCGACATCGATCCGGGCAAGCTCACGGTAAAGACGATCCTCAACGATCAGGAGCGGCAAAACTATCCGCTCTCGGACATCATCTTCCCGCCCGCGAAGCTGGTAAGCCTGATTTCCCAGGACATGACGCTTGAGCCGGGTGACGTGATCGCCTGTGGTACCTCGGTCGGCGTGGGCTCGATGAAGCCGGGCAGCACGGTGAGTATCGTCATCGACGGCGTCGGCACGCTGACAAATAAATTCGAGTAAAGGGCGCGGTATGAAAATCGCTGTCGTTGGCGCGGGCGCGATCGGCGGCATCCTCGCGGTGCGGTTCGCGCTCTCGGGCCAGGAAGTCACGGTGGTGGACCAGGGCGCGCACCTTGAGGCGATCCGGAAGAACGGCCTGAAGCTCGTCCACCATGACGGAAAAGAGGAAATCGCGAAAAACATTCGCGCAGTCGGAAGCTGCGCCGAGGCCGGCAAGCAGGACCTCGTTTTTCTTTCCCTCAAGGCCTATGTCATCGAAGCGGTGGCGCCGCAGATGCGCGCTCTATTCAACGACGACACGATGGTGGTGACGACGCAGAATGGCCTGCCGTGGTGGTACTTCCAGAATTTCAACGGACCGCACAAGAACCACCGCCTCAAGACCGCCGACCCGAACGGCGTGATCGAGCAGAACATCGAGGCGCGCCGCATCATCGGCTGCGTGGTCTATCCCGCGGGCGAGATTCTCTCGCCCGGCGTGGTGAAGCACCTGGAAGGCGACCGCTTTCCGGTCGGCGAGTTGGACGGGACCGAGAGCGAGCGCGTGAAGAAAGTGTCGGAGGCGTTGGTCGCAACGGGCCTCAAGGCGCCGGTGCTTCCCGACATACGCTCGGAGATCTGGCTCAAGCTCTGGGGCAACATGAGCTTCAATCCGATCAGCGCGCTCACGCATGCGACGCTGGTGGATATCTGCACGGAACCTTCAACGCGCGCGCTTGCCGCCGACATGATGCGCGAGGCGCAGGCGATCGGCGAGAAGCTCGGCGTCACTTTCCGCGTGCCGCTCGACAAGCGCATCGCCGGTGCCGAGAAGGTCGGCAAGCACAAGACCTCCACCCTTCAGGACGTGGAAGCCGGGCGCTCGGTCGAGGTGGACGCGCTGATCGGCTCGGTGATCGAACTCGGCGAGCTCACCGGAATGCCCACGCCCGCGATCCGCGCGGTGCACGCGCTGCTCAAGCTCCTGGTGAAGACGATGCACGACGAGAAGGCGCGCGTGATTCTGCAGCCGGCCTGAGTCGGCGTTGATGAGATCCCGGAGTATTTCGGCATCACGCGCTCGCCGCTGACGGCGCCTCCGAGGGTGAAGGCGACGATCGGGTGGGTGAGGATCGTCGCCATGTCCGAACCGATCAGCGCTTTTTCTTCAGGCGTGCCGCAATTCTCATCCGCAGCGCGTTCAAGCGGATGAAGCCGGCGGCGTCGGCCTGGTTGTATGCGCCGCGATCTTCCTCGAAGGTGGCGATGGCCGGGTCGAACAGCGAGTCGCCTTTCGATTCGCGGCCGACGACCATGACGTTGCCCTTGTAGAGCTTCAGCCGCACGCGGCCGTTCACGTTCGACTGCGAAGCGTCGATCGCAGTCTGGAGAATTTTCCGCTCCGGGCTCCACCAGTAGCCGTTGTAGATGAGCGAGGCGTAGCGCGGCATCAGATCGTCCTTGAGGTGAGCCACCTCGCGGTCGAGGCAAATGGATTCGATGGCGCGATGCGCGCGCAGCATGACGACGCCCCCGGGGGTCTCGTAGCAGCCGCGCGATTTCATGCCGACGTAGCGGTTCTCGACGAGGTCCAGGCGCCCGACGCCGTGCTTGCCGCCGAGTTTGTTGAGCGCGGCAAGGACGATGGCCGGGCTCATTTTTTTTCCGTTTACGGCGACGATGTCGCCCTTGCTGTACTCAAGCTCGACGTACTCGGCGCGGTTGGGTGCCTTTTCCGGCGACACGGTCCAGCGCCACATGTCCTCTTCGGGCTCGCGCGAAGGGTCCTCGAGGATGCGGCCTTCGTAGGAAATGTGCAGCAGGTTCGCGTCCACGGAGTAGGGCGAGCCGCCTTTCTTTTTCCCCTCGATCGGTATGCCGTGCTTTTCGGCGTACTTGAGCAGTTTTTCGCGCGAAGTGAGGTTCCATTCGCGCCAGGGTGCGATCACGCGGATGTCGGGATCGAGCGCGTAGTAGCCGAGCTCGAAGCGCACCTGGTCGTTGCCCTTGCCGGTGGCGCCGTGGGCGACGGCATCCGCCCCGGTCTTCCTCGCGATCTCGATCTGGCGCTTGGCGATGAGCGGCCGCGCGATCGAGGTGCCGAGCAGGTACTCGCCCTCGTAGACGGCATTGGCGCGGAACATGGGGAAGACGAAGTCGCGCACGAATTCCTCGCGCAGGTCGTCGACGAAGGATTCCTTCACGCCGAGTTGCTTCGCTTTTTTCCGCGCCGGCTCGAGCTCCCCGCCCTGGCCGATGTCGGCGGTGAAGGTCACCACCTCGCAGCGGTAGGCATCCTGCAGCCACTTGAGGATGACCGACGTATCGAGCCCGCCCGAATACGCGAGCACGACTTTCTTGACCTTATCTTTCACTCACTTACTCCTTCCCGGCTTTATTTTTCCGAGCAGCAGGAACTCCATCAGCGCTTTTTGCGTGTGCAATCTGTTCTCCGCCTCTTCCCACACGACGCTCTGCGGTCCGTCGATCACCGCGGCCGAAACCTCCTCGCCCCGGTGCGCAGGCAGGCAATGCATGAAGAGCGCGTCCCTCCGCGCCGCTTTCATCATGTCGGCGTCCACCTGCCAGTCCTCGAAGTCGCGCCTGCGCTCCTCGTTCTCCGCCTCGAATCCCATGCTGGTCCAGACGTCGGTGGTGACGAGGTGGGCACCTCTTGCCGCGTCCATGGGATCGGCGAAGCTCTCGCAGTGCGAGTCGTCGTAGATGCCCGCCCGCTCGGGCTCGACTTCGTAGCCGGGCGGCGTCGAGACGTGCACGTTGAAGTCGAAGACGGTCGCCGCCTGCAACCAGGTATTGCAGACGTTGTTCGAGTCGCCGATCCAGGCCACCGTCTTGCCTTTGATCGCCCCGCGGTGCTCGATGTAAGTGTAGATGTCGGCGAGCACCTGGCAGGGGTGGTATTCGTTGGTGAGCCCGTTGATCACCGGCACCCGCGAGTGCGCCGCGAAGCGCTCGATGATGTCCTGCTCGAAGGTGCGGATCATGACGAGGTCCACCATGCGCGAGATCACCTGCCCCGCGTCTTCGACCGGCTCGCCGCGCCCGAGCTGGGTGTCGCGGGTGTAGAGATAGATCGCCGCGCCTCCGAGCTGGTGCATTCCTGCCTCGAACGACAGGCGCGTCCTCGTCGAGGGCTTCTCGAAAATCATGGCGAGGGTCCTGTCCTCGAGCGGCCAGTAGCGCTGGTAGCGCTTGAACCTGGCCTTGATCCAGCGCGTGCGCGCGAACAGGTGCTCGTACTCCGCGCGCGAGAAGTCCTTGAACTGCAGGTAGTGCCTCGGCTTTGGCGGCGCTTTTTTCATGCGCGAGCGGCCACCGCTGCGGCGGGCTGCGCGAGGAACCCGCGCACCAGGGGCACGAGGATGGAAAGGAGCTGGCGCGCTTCCGGCTCGTTGATGATGAGCGGCGGCAGGAGCCGCACGACCTTGTCCATCGTAACGTTGATGAGAAGGCCGGCTTCCATGGCCTGTGTGACCAGATCGCCGCAAGGTCGGTCGAGCTCGATCCCTATCATGAGGCCAACCCCGCGGATCTCGATGACGCCGGGGGACCCGGCCAAGCCCTCGCGCAGCCCGGCGAGGATCATTGCGCCGATCGCCTGGGCGTTTTTCATCAGGCCTTCTTCCTCGATCGCGTTCAGCGTCGCGAGCGCGGCTGCGCAGGCGAGCGGGTTGCCGCCGAAGGTCGAGCCGTGCGTCCCCGGCTGGAATAATTGCGCTGCCGCGCCGCGTGCCAGGCACGCCCCGATCGGCACGCCCGAGGCGAGGCCCTTGGCGAGCAGCACGACATCGGGGGCGATGCCGGCGTGCTGGTAGACGAACCATCGGCCGGTACGGCCGAGGCCGCACTGGACTTCGTCGACCATGAGTAGCCAGCCCTGCCGGTCGCAGATCTCCCTCAAGGCCCGCAGATACTCCATCGCGGAGATATTGATTCCGCCTTCGCCCTGGATCGGCTCGACCAGCACGGCGACAATGCTGTGGTCATGCGTCGCTACCTGGCGCACCGATTCGATGTCGTTGAACGGCACGCGCACAAATCCGGCCACGAGCGGCTCGAAGCCCGCCTGAACCTTGCGGTTGCCGGTGGCGGAGAGGGTCGCGAGCGTCCTTCCGTGAAAGGCTTTGTCCATGACGATGATCGAAGGGCTCTCCACGCCCCTGCCGTGGCCGTACAGGCGCGCGAGCTTGATCGCCGCCTCGTTCGCCTCGCAGCCGGAGTTGCAAAAGAACACGTTGTCCATGCCGCTGAGCGCGGCAAGCCTGCCGGCGAGCTTTTCCTGCTCGGCGATGCGATAGAGATTCGAGGCGTGGATCAGGCGCGAACTCTGCTCGGCGATTGCCCGCGTGAGCTTCGGATGGCCGTGGCCGAGCGTGTTGACCGCGATGCCTGCGAGCGCATCGAGATATTTCCTGCCGGATTCGTCCCAGACCCACACGCGCTCTCCGTGGGTGAAAGCGACGGGAATCCGGCTGTACGTGTTCATCAAATAAGACATTGATCACCCGTTATTCTGACGGTTGCGCGGCACGCATGTCGCACCGTAAAGCTATTGAAGCACGCGCCGCAATGGGCGCGCGGGAATTGCGCTTACTTAATATGGCGCTCGGCCTCGTCGGGTGTCGTGCCGAACGGGCGAAGTCGCGGCGCCTGGGAGATGCGCCGAAGTTGGGTAGATCCTAATCATTTCATCGCCCTGTGCGATAATCAATTTTCTCTGAAGCACCAATAGCTTAGCATATCAATTTGGGAATGGGAACGCGGCTGACAATCTTCAATCAAAAGGGCGGGGTGGGAAAGACAACGACTGTCCTCAACCTCGGCGCGGCGCTCGCGCGACGCGGCTTCGTGCCGCTGCTGGTGGACCTGGATGCGCAGGCGCATCTCAGCTCCATTCTAAACCCGGTCGCATCCGGCAGCGAGAGCCTGTTCGCGTTCTACAGCAGTGGCAGGCCGCTCCCGGAAATCGCCAGATCGGTCCGGTTCGGGGGCGAACTGATCCCTGCCCATGCGGAACTCATCAAGGTCGACACGCTGTTCGGCAAGGGCCCGGATATTCTCAACCGGTTGAAGCAGGGGCTGGACGCAGGCTACGACGGGGCGCGGCCGGTGCTCATCGATTGCTGCCCCATGCTCGGGGTGCTGTCGCTGTCGGGCATCTTTGCCACCGAACGGGTGCTGATCCCGATATCGACCGATTTCCTGGCGATGAAAGGAGCCCTTGCGCTCGAGAAAACGTTGCGGGCGCTGGAGCACGTGCTGAAGCGCCGCGTCGAGCGGCGCTACGTGCTGACCCGGTTCGACGCTCGCCGCCGGATGTCGCACGATATTGCAGCGCAGCTTGACGGGCGCTTTGGCGCGGAACTTTGCCGGACTCGCGTCACCGAGACCGTGAGCGTCGCGGAGAGCCCCGCGCTCGGCAAGGACATTTTCAGCCACGCGCCGAACAGCCGCGGGGCGCGGGACTACGAAAACCTGCTCGAGGAACTGCTTTCTTCGGGTTTTCTTGAGGCGGCGTGAGGCGGGCAGGGCTTACTTGCTGATCAGCGAAACGATTTCCTCGAAGCTCACCCCGTCGGTTTTCATCGAGGGCTGCATCACCGCCGGCTGCATGACGCTGCGCTCCAGGACTTCGCAGTGCAGGTACATCTGGCGCAGTTTCCTTTCCGCGTCCGATTCGTCGCGGCCGTGGATCATGAGGTGTTCCACCACCAGGCCGTGCCGCGTGCGGATGCGGAAGCCGAACTTGGTGGTGTTTAATGACGGAAGCATAATTTGTCCCTAGCAGACTCTTTTAGCATGCCGTCGGTTTCAAGGCAACCTGGGCATCCGCCCAGGGTGGAATTGTTCACCTTTCGCTGGAATCAGCCGATCCGGGTGAGGCTGCGCTCCTCGGCCGGCTTCAACACGCGCAGGCACGGTAGGTATCCGTCGTATACGATTCCGTGCAGCTCGACGCGGTTCTGGGATCGCAGCAGAGCGACCAGATAGTGAACGATTTCTCGGGTGATGGCCTGCCCGGGAACGAGCACCGGGATGCCCGGGGGGTAGGGCACCACCTGGTCGGCACAGACCCGGGACAGCAGTTCCCGCCGGATCCTGTCCTTCTCGTCCACGAGCGGAACCAGCTCCCCGCCGCAATAGAAGGCGTCGCGCGGCAGGTAGCGGAGCTTCGTGAAACCGGGAATCTCGGGAAAGCGGTACAGGCGCCGGGGCACGCGGCCTTCGCGCGCGATTCGCATGAGCGCGTCGTAGAGGCGCGAGACCTTGCTCCGCGTTGTTCCTAGCGTGAGCAGCAGCGTCAGCGTGTTGAACGTGGATTTCTCCACCTGGATGTTGTAGCGGTCGAAAAGTTCGCGCTGCAAGTCCTCCACGGTGTAGCCGCAGCTCGAGATATCCACCGTGACCTTGGTCGGATCGAGGCGGATGTTGTCGTGCTTCACCTCCTCGGGCAGCAACTCGTCAAGCTCGAGCACCCGGAAAACACCGGTGGATTTGATCTGCGCACGCAGCTCCTGCGCCAGCAGGAGCGTGCGCGACAGCAGCTTGTAGCCTTCCATCACCGCCTGCTTTCTCGCCACGTCAAGGCTGGCGATCATGGTGTACTGGGGCGAGGTCGAGGTGTGCATGTTGAAGTTTTCCCGGAACAGGTGCTCGTTGAAGCCCGGGTCGTTGACATGGATCATCGAGGCCTGAGAGAAGGCCGACAGCACCTTGTGGGTGCTCTGCGTGGCGTAGTCGGCGCCGGCCTCAAGCGCCGTCGGCCGGAACGCCGGGTGAAAGCGTGCAAACCCGTACCAGGCTTCATCCACGATGACCTTGATTCCCTTTTTGTGGGCGGCCTCGACGATCGGGGCGAGATCGTAGCGCAAGCCGTCGTAGGTGCAGGAGGTCAGGATCAGGGCCTGGGCATCGGGGTGCCGCCGGATCGCCGACAGGATGGTCTTTTTCGGCACCGGGCCGTACAGGCTGTACTTGGCGTTGACCGAGGAATCGAGGTAGATCGGGTGGGCGCCGGAGAGCACCACGCCGTGATGCACTGACTTGTGGCAGTTGCGGTCGAGCAGCAGCTTCTCGCCGGGAGCGAGCAGTGTCTGGAATATGACCTTGTTGGCGGTCGAGGTGCCGTTGGTGGCGAAGAAGGTGCGGCGCGCGCCGAACGCCTTCGCGGCGATGGTCTGCGCCTCGGCGATGACGCCGGTCGGCTCCATCAGCGAGTCGAGCATCTTGACCGACACGGAAAGATCGGCATCGAACACGTGCTCGCCCATGAAATCGTAGAAGTCGTTGACCCAGGGGCTGCCGCGCAGCGACTCGCCCGAGGAGTGGCCCGGCGTGTGCCAGGAATCCTTTGCCATCCAGACGTAGTTCTTGAGCTGGTCGTAGAAGGGCGTGCGCGAGCGCTCCTGGATCTGGGCGTTGAGGATGCGGTACATGCCGCGGTAATCCCGCTCCTCCCGGTAAAAATAGCCGTCCACGGCTTCCGCGAACAGCGCGTCGACGATTTCGTCCTCGTGCTCCTGCGCGATCAGGATGTAGATGTCGAGCTCCGGACGAAAGCGCGTGACCCGCTGGACGAGCTCAAGCGCCGACATTTCCTTCTTCGGGCTTTTCTGGTTGAGGGTGTAGAGCTTGTCGTCTACCACGACCGCCTGCAGGTCGCCGTCCTCCTCGATCGCGGCAAGCGCCTCGCGCGCCGTGGTCAGTCCGGCGAAGGCGATGCCCAGCGGATTGTCGAGCGAGCGCGCGGCGGCGTTCAGGCCCTTGACGAATTCCTTGAGGACGAGCGGCTCGTCATTGACGATAAGGACGCGGCTGACCGGCTTTTTCATTTTCGGTGAAGCAATGGAAAAGGCGGATTGTCACGGGAAACGGGACGCAAACGCAAGAAATGTACTGAAGTCACCGCGCGAACGCAGTGATCTGTCCCGCCGATTTCCAGGCGGCAGAGCGCTGCCATTCCGGGGCGGGCCGGACACCCTCTCGAGGACTTGCTTCGCGTCACGATGGCAGACAGCGGGCGGGCTCGGCTCAATCAAAGCCCGGAAATGAAAAAGGCAGCCGAAAGCCGCCTCTCCCGCACCTGCGTGATGTCAGGCCAGTGCCTTGATGCGCGCGGCGAGTCGGCGCTTGTGCCGGGCCGCCTTGTTCTTGTGAATGAGCTTCTTGTCGGCGATGCGGTCGATCACGCTGGCCGCATCCTGGAGTATTTTCCGCGCCGCGGCCTTGTCGCCCGCGGCGATCGCCTTGGCGACTCTCTTGATCGCGCTGCGCAGCGACGAGAGCAGGCTGGCGTTGCGCTTGCGCCGTTTGTCGGATTGACGGGCGGCTTTGCGCGCCCCTTTTGTATTGGCCATGTCAGTTCTTGAACAAAAGGGCGCAATTGTAGTCGCTGCCGCCTTGCCGCGCAAGGCTTGCCTGGAACGAAAGTTATAATGGCCGCATGAATCTGCTCAAATCGCTTGCGACAGTGAGCGCCATGACGCTCGTGTCGCGCGTGCTCGGATTCGTCCGGGACGTCGTGATCGCGAGACTGTTCGGGGCGGGCCTGGCTACCGACGCATTTTTCGTCGCCTTCCGTATCCCGAATCTGCTGCGGCGCCTGTTCGCCGAGGGTGCTTTTTCGCAGGCCTTCGTTCCCGTGCTCTCGGAGTACCGGACGCGCCGGGGCGACCAGGAAACCAGACTGCTCGTCGACCGCACGGCGACGCTGCTGACGCTGGCGCTTCTTGCCGTCACGGCGATCGGCGTCGTGGCAGCCCCGCTCATTGTCTACGTCAGCGCGCCCGGATTCTCCGCCGTGCCCGGCAAGTTCGAACTGACCGTGGCGATGCTGCGGGTCACCTTTCCCTACATCGTATTCATTTCGCTCGTTTCACTCGCGGGAGGCATCCTCAATACCTGGAGCCGTTTCGCGATTCCCGCGTTGACGCCGACACTTCTCAATCTCGCCTTCATCTTCGGCGCGCTGTTCTTCGCGCCGCATTTCGAGCCCCCGGTGATGGTGCTCGCCTGGGCGGTGTTTGCAGGCGGGGTGCTGCAGCTTGCGCTCCAGGTGCCGGCGCTCGCGAAAATCGGCATGCTCCCGCGGCCGTCGCTTGCGCTTTCCGATCCGGGCGTGCGCAGGATCCTCACGCTCATGGGGCCGGCGGTATTCGGCGTCTCGGTCGGCCAGATAAGCCTGCTCATCAACACCATCTTCGCCTCGTTTCTGGAGAACGGCAGCGTTTCATGGCTGTACTATGCCGACCGGCTGATGGAGTTCCCCACCGGATTGCTGGGTGTCGCGCTCGGCACGGTGCTGCTGCCCAGCCTCTCCAAGTTCCACGCCGAGTCGGCGGAGCGGGAATTCTCCGGGCTGCTCGACTGGGGTCTGCGCCTGACCTTCATTCTTGCGGCACCCGCGGCCGTGGCGCTCGCCTTGCTCGCGGCGCCGCTGGTGACGACCCTGTTTCACTATGGGGAATTCGGCGATCGGGACGTCTGGATGACCCGCCAGGCGCTGATTGCGTACAGCGTCGGCCTGATCGGCCTGATCCTCGTCAAGGTGCTGGCGCCCGGCTTTTATGCGCGGCAGAATATCGCGACACCGGTCCGCATCGCCATCGTGACCCTGATTGCCACCCAGCTCATGAACGCCGCCCTGATCTTTCCCCTGAAGCACGCGGGGCTGGCGTTGTCGATCGCCTTGGGCGCCTGCCTCAATGCCGCGCTTCTCTATCGCAAGCTGCGCCAGCAAGGGATCTACCAGCCGCAGCCGGGCTGGGGAGCTTTCGGGCTCAAGGTGGCGGCGGCGCTCGCCGCGATGGCGCTCGTGCTGCTGCTGGCGATGGGGCCGGAGAGCTGGTGGCTGGCCGCGCCGGGAGCGGCGCGGGCCGCGGCAATTTCCGGTCTGGTGTTGCTCGGTGGAGCGGTGTATTTCGCCGGCCTGTGGCTGCTCGGCTTGCGGCCCTGGGACTTTGCAAAGCGCACAGCGTGACGGCATGAACGCGCGGCTGGAAAATTTCGCCGAACTCGTGTCGCGGGAGCGGTTCAATCTCGCCGAGGCCAGCCTCATGCTCGCGCAGGACATCTATCCCGACATCGACATTCCCGGCTACCTCGGCCGGCTCGACGAAATCGCGGTCGCGATCAGGAAGCGCATTGCCGGAGACGCGTTTGCCGAGCAAAAAGTGCTCGCGCTGAATTATTACCTCTTCAATGAGATGCGCTTTTCGGGCAACATCGACGACTACTATGATCCGCGAAACAGCTATTTCAATGAGGTCATGGAACGCCGCACCGGCATTCCCATCATGCTGTCGATCCTGTATCTCGAGGTCGGCAGGCGCCTCGGCCTCAACCTGGAGGGCGTGTCGTTTCCCGGGCATTTCCTCGTGAAGCTCGGCGTCAGGCGCGGCCAGCTCGTGCTCGACCCCTTTATCGGCGGCGAAGCTCAATCCGAGGCCGACTTGCGCCAGCGGCTGGCTCTGGTGCTGCCCCCGGAAAAGGCGGAGCAGGCGCACCTCGACCGGTATCTGGAGCCGGCGACGCCGCGGCAGATCGTCGCCCGTGTTCTGCGCAACCTGAAAAATGTCTATATGCAGAGCGCCAAGTTCGAACAGGCGCTCGCTGTGATGCACCGCATGCTGCTGGTCACGCCCGAGTCGGCGGAAGAACTGCGCGACCGCGGCCTGGTGTACCAGCGGCTCGAATGTTTTCGACCGGCGCTTTCCGATTTGCAGAACTACCTGCGGCGGCGGCCGCAGGCGCCGGACGCGCCGGACGTCCACGGCAAGATTGTCGAGCTCAAGCAGGCCGCCGCGCGACTCAATTGACAATTGTGCGAACCGCCAAGGACGCCAAGGAATTCTTTTCCTTTGCGACCTTGGCGCCCCTGGCGGTGAAAGTTTTATCGTTTTTTCGTCGCGAGGCGGGCTTCGACTTTCTGCATGACGTCGTGCTTGAGGCCGAGGGCGAAGAAAACTTCGGCCATTAAGAAGATCGGCGCGACAAAGATCTGAAACAGGTTGTCGCTCAGCGCCGGCTTGCGGCCCTCGAACACGTGGCCGGCGAGCTGGAAGATCCAACCACCCGCGAAGAAAGCCCCGAACCAGGTCCATCCCGCGGCCGCACCCAGCGCGGCCGCCTGTTCCGCCGCGTACAGGAGCGCAGCAATCGCCACCGTCATCGCCAGCGCGAGCGGTACGTCGAGAATGAAATAGTAGATCAGCACCGCAATGGCGAACGCACGGGCAAGGGTGATGCCTGCGCCAAAGTCGATCCAGGCCATCGGAATCAGGATCGCAAAGACGATTGCCGGAACGCCTATGAAGTGTGTCAGCCTGTTCCAGCGGTTGCGATGGTAGGCCGCATAGATCGACATCTGCTCGTCCAGCGTTTTCATGCCTTCCTCCTTTTTTCTGCAGCCCGATCTTACGCCCGAATCGCATGATCATCCGGCAGGGCCGAGCCGTGCGCCTGCGCGTCGTTTTCCACATCCGGAATCATGGAAAAGCCGCTATAATTCAAAACTTTGCGACTCTTCCGCCCAACATGCTGGTCACGCACGGCGCTTCTTCTGCCGCATTGCCTCCTGTCGCGCTGACCATCGGCAACTTTGACGGTATCCATCGCGGCCATCAGGCGATGCTCGAGCGCTTGAACAGCGGGGCGCGGAGCCGCGGCTTGACGAGCTGCGTACTCGCATTCGAGCCGCATCCGCTGGAATTTTTCGAGCGCATGCGGCGATCGTCGCCGGAAATTGTTTCGCCGCGGGCGGCGCCGACGCGTCTGACTTCGCTGCGCGAAAAATGCGAGCTGCTCGCGGCGCACGGCGTCGCCCGCGTCCACGTTGAGCGTTTCATCCGGCCGTTCGCGGCGCTGGCCCCGGAAGCCTTTGTCGAACAAGTGCTCGCAAAGCGCCTGAGGGCGCGCTGGCTCCTGATCGGCGAGGATTTCCGCTTCGGCGCAAAACGCGCCGGCGACCTTGCCATATTGCAGCAGCTGGGCGGCCGGTTCGGGTACGAGGTGGAGGCGATGCCGGCAGTGCTGCACGAGGGAAAGCGGGTATCGAGCTCCGCGGTGCGCGCCGCGCTCGCCGCGGGAAATCTCGCCGCGGCGGAATCCCTGCTCGGCCGGCCGTACAGCATCAGCGGCCGCGTGGTCCATGGCGACAAGCTCGGGCAGAAGCTGGGATTTGCCACGGCCAACGTGCAGATGAAGCACAACCGGCCTCCGCTCACTGGAATCTATGCGGTGAAAGTCTACGGCGCCGGCGCCGCGCCCCGGCCGGCCGTCGCCAGCCTCGGGGTGCGCCCCACCGTCACCGCCAGCGGGCGCGCGGTGCTCGAAGTGCATCTGTTCGACTTTTCCGGGGATCTCTACAACCGGCACCTGCGCGTCGAATTCCTGCACAAGATCCGCGACGAGGAAAAATTTCCAGATCTTGAATCCCTGAAGGCACAGATCGCCCGCGACTGCGAGGCCGCGAAAAGTTTTCTCCTGGAAAGCCGCAATGTCTGAAAAGAAGAACGACTACAAAAGCACGCTCAACCTGCCGGGCACGCCGTTTCCGATGCGCGGCGACCTTGCCAGGCGCGAGCCGCTGTGGATCCAGGAATGGCAGGAGAAGAAAATTTACCAGAAGATCCGCGAGGCGAGCCGCGGCCGGCCCAAATTCGTGCTGCACGACGGGCCGCCCTACGCCAACGGCGACATCCACATCGGCACCGCGGTCAACAAGATCCTCAAGGACATCATCGTCAAGTCGCGCAACATGGCGGGATTCGACGCGGTCTACGTGCCGGGCTGGGATTGCCACGGCATGCCGATCGAGGTGCAGATCGAAAAGACCCACGGCAAGAACATCCCGGTGGAGAAGACCCAGAGCCTCGCGCGCGCCTATGCGGCCGAGCAGATCGGGCGGCAGATGAAGGACTTCCAGCGCCTGGGTGTGCTCGGCGACTGGGAGCATGCCTACACGACCATGGCGTACCGGAGCGAGGCGGACGAGATCAGGACGCTCGGCAAGCTTCTCGCCAAGGGTTACATCTACCGCGGTCTGAAGCCGGTGAACTGGTGCTTCGACTGCGGCTCGGCGCTCGCCGAGGCCGAGGTCGAGTACATGGACCGCACCGATTTCGCCGTTGACGTGGGTTTCCCAATTGCCGAGCCGGAAAAAGTGGCAAAGGCATTCGGGCTGCCGAAGCTGCCGACGGACAAGGGTTGGATTGTCATCTGGACCACGACGCCGTGGACGATTCCCGCAAACCAGGCGCTCAATGTGCATCCGGATTTCACGTACAGCCTCATCGAGACCGATCGCGGCTTGCTGATCCTCGCGGCCGATCTGCAGGACGCCTGCCTCACGCGCTATCAGCTGAAAGGCAGGGCGATCGCTTCCTGCAAGGGCAAACAGCTAGAGCTGATCAACTTCCGCCACCCTTTTTACGATCGTCTGGCGCCGGTGTATCTCGGCGAATACGTGACTCTCGAGCAGGGCACGGGCATCGTCCACAGCGCGCCGGCCTACGGCGTCGAGGACTTCATTTCCTGCCGGCGCTACGGCATGAAGGACCACCAGATCCTCACCCCGGTCATGGGCGATGGAAAGTATGCATTGTCGCTGCCTTCCTTCGGCGGGATGGACATCTGGAGCGCGAACCCGAAGATCGTGGAAAAAATCCGCGAAGCGGGCGCGCTCCTGCATTTGGAAAAGCACCAGCACAGCTACATGCACTGCTGGCGCCACAAGACGCCGATCATTTACCGCGCGACCACCCAGTGGTTCGCCGGTATGGACGAGGTGCCCGGCTACAACGGCACGAAGCCTGCTGAATCCTTGCGCGCTACGGCGCTGCGCGGCGTGGACGCGACGCGCTTCTATCCCTCGTGGGGGAAGGCGCGGCTGCACGGCATGATCGCCAACCGGCCCGACTGGACGCTCTCGCGCCAGCGGCAATGGGGCGTGCCCATGCCCTTCTTCATTCACAAGGAAACCGGTGCGCTGCATCCGCGCACGCTCGAGCTGCTGGAAGCGGTCGCCAAAAAGGTCGAGCAAGGCGGCATCGAAGCCTGGCAGCGTGTTCAGGCGAAAGAGTTGCTCGGCGCGGAGGCCGAGCAGTACGAAAAGATCAAGGACACGCTCGACGTCTGGTTCGATTCTGGCTCGACGCATGAGACGGTGCTGAAAGGCTCGCACGCGAAGGAACTGAAATTCCCGGCGGACCTTTATCTGGAAGGCTCGGACCAGCACCGCGGCTGGTTTCACTCGTCGCTGCTCGTGTCCTGCATGCTGAACGGGCGCGCGCCCTATGACGCGCTGCTCACGCATGGTTTCGTCGTGGATGGTCAGGGCCGCAAGATGTCGAAATCGCTCGGCAACGTGATCGCCCCACAAAAAGTCTCCGAGACGCTCGGCGCGGAAATCCTGCGCCTGTGGGTGGCGGCGACCGACTACTCCGGCGAGCTTTTCATCTCCGACGAGATCCTCAAGCGCGTGGTCGAATCCTACCGCCGCATACGCAACACGCTGCGGTTCCTGCTCGCCAACACGTCCGACTTCGATCCGAAGCGGGACGCGATACCCGTGGCGGATTGGGTGGAAATAGATCGGTACGCTCTTTGTATGACGGCGATGTGGCAAGCGGATCTGCGTGACTATTTCGACAAATACGAGTTCCATACCATCACGCAAAAATTGCAATCTTTCTGTTCCGAAGACTTAGGCGCATTCTATTTGGATATTCTCAAGGACCGACTCTATACCGCGGCGAAGGACTCGAAACCGAGACGCTCTGCGCAAAACGCGCTCTACCATATTGCGCAAAGTCTCGTAAGGTTGATGGCGCCGGTATTGAGCTTTACGGCAGAAGAAGCTTGGAAGTACATTGCGCCCGACCAATCGGATAGCGTATTCCTTTCAACCTGGCATTCTCTTCCGGATTGCACTGACGAAATGCATTTGGTTGACAAATGGATACGTATCCGCGCCGTTCGCGCGGAGGTGCTCAAGCAGCTTGAGGAAACGCGCGCGTCCGGACAAATCGGATCCTCGCTCGCCGCGGAGGTCGAACTTGCCTATTCAAAGGAAAAGTATTCGGCTCTTCATTCACTCGGGAGCGATTTGAGACTCGTTCTAGTTACGTCCAGTGCCAGCGTCCGTGAAGTGCAGAGTAGAGATGAAGAACGCGTGATCGTGCATCCGAGCAAGCACAAGAAGTGCGAACGCTGCTGGCATTGGCGCGCCGACGTGGGCGCCGACCCGAGCCACCCGGGGATTTGCGGGCGCTGCGTCGAAAACCTCTACGGCGTCGGCGAGCGTCGCCTGTACGCTTGATCTCTGCCACGCTCAAGCGCATCTTGCCGTGGCTCGCGCTCGCCGCGCTGCTCGCGGCTGCGGACCAGGCGAGCAAGTACGCGATCGGCTCGAGCCTGCGCCTGGGCGAAGTGCGCGAGATCACGCCGTTTTTCAATCTGGTGCTCGCGTACAACCGCGGCGCGGCGTTCAGTTTTCTCTCGGAAGCCGCCGGCTGGCAACGCGGGATGTTCATCGGCATCGCCGCGTTCGCCACCGCCGTGATCGTCGTGCTACTCGCGAAGCATTCGGGCGAGCGGCTGTTTTGCGCCGGTCTTGCGCTGATTCTGGGCGGGGCGATCGGCAATCTCACGGACCGGGTGCTGCTCGGGCACGTCGTCGACTTTCTGGACTTTCACGCTCTCGGCTGGCACTTCTGGGCGTTCAATCTCGCCGACTCGTCGATCACCGTCGGCGCGGGGATCCTCATTCTCGACGGCTTCCGCGGCCGCAACAGTGAACTCGACGACCAAAAACCCTGAACCACGGAGAACGAGTGAAGCTTCAAAGATGATGCCTTCGCCCTCAGTGGTTCAAGATTTGGGGTTAGAATTGCCGATCATGGAAGTCCTGCTGGCCAATCCGCGCGGGTTCTGCGCAGGCGTCGAGCGAGCCATCGGCATCGTCGAGCGGGCGCTCGCGGTCCACGGAGCGCCGATCTACGTGCGCCACGAGGTCGTGCATAACAAGTACGTGGTCGAAGACCTCAAACAGAAGGGCGCGGTCTTCGTCGAATCGCTCGAAGAGGTTCCCGAGGGGGCCACGGTGATCTTCAGCGCGCACGGCGTGTCGAAGGCGGTGCGCGTCGAGGCCCAGGCGCGTCGTCTGCGCGTTTTCGACGCGACCTGCCCGCTGGTCACCAAGGTGCACGTCGAGGTGGCGAAGATGCGCGCGGCGGGCCGCGAGATCGTCATGATCGGGCACCGCGGCCACCCCGAAGTCGAGGGGACGATGGGCCAGTCCACCGAGGGCATATACCTCGTCGAAGCCGTGGACAATGTCGCGCATCTGGAGGTGCGCGATCCGGACAAGCTCTCCTACGTGACGCAGACCACCCTCTCGGTGGACGATGCCGCGGCAATCGTCGAGGCGCTGAGGCAGCGTTTCCCCGCGATCACGGGGCCAAAGAGAGACGACATCTGCTACGCCACCCAGAACCGCCAGGACGCGGTGAAATTCATGGCGCCGCAGTGCGACCTCGTGATCGTGGTCGGCTCGCCCAACAGCTCCAATTCCAATCGGCTGCGCGAGGTGGCGCGAAGCCGCGGCACCGAGGCTTACATGGTGGACAATGCGACGCAGTTGAAAGCGGAGTGGCTGGCCGGCAAGCGGCGCGTCGGGGTGACCGCCGGAGCATCTGCTCCGGAAGTGCTGGTTCAGGAAGTAATCGACAAGCTGCGCGAACTCAAGGCGACGCGCGTCATCCAGCTTGCGGGAGTCGAGGAGCGGGTGACATTTCCGCTGCCGAAGGCGCTGCAGACCTAGGCCTGGCTTTCACTCCGGGTCCGTGCCGGACAGGCGCCGACCTAGATTACATTTTCGATTGTATGCACTTCACGACATCGGGTGCATTGCGGCACTCCGCCGCCACCTTGCGCTTGTACTCGCATTGTGCCCTTTGCTCGGGGAACACCTTGCTGCAGTCCAGCGCCGCCAGAATCTCCTCCGCCGATGGCCTTCGATCCGGGCCCGGCGTCTGCTGCGCGATCGCGGCCGCAACGCCCAAGCCAAGCGCAACGAGAATACTGGTGATTGCAATTGAAAATTTCATCTTGATTTCTCCTTCAGTCAGGGGTGGACCGCCTGCGGTTCATTCTTTGGGTAATACTTCAGCTCGATCAGCATCTCGCTTTTCACCGGCGTGCCCTGCCGGATCCCTGGATAAAAGCGGGCGTTGCCGAAGGCCGACATTGCAGCCTGGTCGAACACGCCTTCCGGTTCGCTTGCCAGCATGACCACGCGATCGACCTTTCCGGATTCGCCGATGAAAAGCCTGAGCAGGAGATACCCGCCATCTGGCCCGGCGTTTCCGGGGTATTCGGGCTCGATCGGAGCCATGCTTATGGGCCGGCGGTCGAGCTCCGAGCCGGGAAAATAGCGCAGCGCGTCACCGATCGCCAGCCCTTCCCCTTTCCCGGGCACCTGCAATTCGCGGGGACCGGGAGGAAGGGGATCTGCGGCCGGTTTTTTTTCCGCCGGGCCTGTTTCCGCGACGCCCGCAATGTCAGTACCGTCGTATCTGGCGACGATGCGCGCATGCAGAGTTGTTGCCGGTGTCGCGGTGCGCTGCGACGATCCGCCCGGAAGGAAGGAAAGTTGCTGCGCCAGCCCCAGGTGCAGCGCGGCCGAGGCGGTCAGGGCCAACGCCAGCCGAAGGCGCGCGCGCTGCTCCTGCGCAAGGGCCGGGCTCGTCATGGCGCCGATTCTCACCCGATGCGCTTCCCTTACTGCACAATCTCGCGCCAGCTGACGCGCTTGCCCCCCGGGGGCGCAGAACTGATCGGAATTTCGATTGTCCTTGGTGCCCCTTGCGACGGGTTTGCGATAATGAATACCTTGTTGGCCAGTCGCACCACGCTCAGGCCGACGATTAGAGCGTCCGGAATTTTCTTGGCAACGGATCCGCCCAGACTGGTGGAAACGGCGCCCCCGGTTGCGAAGTCGAAGAAATTGACGAAGCTGGAGCCGCCGACGGTGCAGGCGCTATTTTCCGGAATGTTGCTCGCCACGACCAGCGTGCCCAGTTGCAGCACCATGCTGATATTGACGCGTTCTCCGTTGTCGGGGAGGTCGGCATACCATCCGTCCGTGGAGGTGCAGTTGCCGGTGGCGCTGGGGCAGCTCACCGTGCGGGTTCCCGTGCTGCCGGTTCCGACGTCGGTGATCAACTGCGTCTTGAGCGCCGTGCGCAGGTTCGCGTACACCGGCCCCGGGCTGCTGAGCGGGTCGCGTATGGCGTAGATCGACTGCGTCTGCTGCGTCACCGGCGGAAAGGCGGGGAGGTCGGTCGTCCCCAGGAAGCGCCCGGTGCCGATGTAGACGAACGGGCTGGGCGGGCTCCCGACCGAGGTAATTTCGGGTTTGACCGTGATGGGCTGCGCCACGTTCGCCGCGTCCTTAACCGTGGCGAGCAGCGTCGCCTCGCGTCCGGCCGGGGCGATGATGTCGTCGACGTCGAAGCGCCAGATATTGCCCAGCAGGTCCACGCCGTACACGCGCTGGGTGGTATTGTCGGTGAGCGTGTCGTCGACCCAGGCGCTGATCTTGGCCAGGCCGCTGGGCGTGGTCGCGTCTCCGGCCCCGGTGCTGATTTTGTACAGGATCTTGCCGGACTTGGCTTCGAGCACGTAGAGGTAGCCCACGCCGTCGCCTGCAGCGGCGGGCGCGACGACGTTGTTGTAGCCGGAGGTCACGAACACCACCCAGGTGCCGTCGGCCAGCTTGGAGATCGCCGGGTTTCCGAACGAATAGCCGACTTGGCAATCGGCGAATTGTGGAGAGCTGCTGCTGGGATTGAAGCAGGTCGGGCTGTATTTGAATTCCCACATGCCCTTGGGGTTGGCCGGGTCGGTGACGTCGAGCGCGTAAAAACCCTTACCGCCCGCGTTGAGCCCGCCGACCAGTATCGTTTTCCAGGCGTTCGCGGTGGTGTCGAAGATATCGTTCGCCTCCGGGGTGCCGTCGACAAAGAAGGAATGCTGGTTGGCGTAGTTGTTGTCGGCCAGCTTGTAGAGGTTCGGCAGCACCATGGTTGGTATGAAGGCCCAGCTTTCGACGCCCTTGGGGTCGGCGATCGTTGTGACGCTGCTTACAGTGGTCACGACTCCGGCGAAGTACGCGTGCAGCATGCCGTCGTTGCCGGCGACGTACACCATGGGCGTGCGGTTGGCGTTGGCCGATTTGAACGCGGCATAGCCGGTATCGGTGTAGCTCGCGAACGGCACCTTGACGTAGACCGGCTGGCCGCTGACGATGTCGCCCATCACGTGTTCCCGGAAGCGGTAATAGGCTGTCGAATTGGGAACGAAGTCTTCGTTGCCGCGCTCGCCGCGAAGGAAGTTGACGAGATTCGCGCCGGCCGCCGCCGACTTCTGGTCGACGGTGCCGCTCGATCCGTTGGTCATCGATGCGAACTGGCTGAGAGCGGCCACCTGGGTCGCGCCGAAGTTCCCCTGCTCGCTCGAGTCAAGGCCGGTGTCCGCGCTCCCCGTCGGGCTGCCGCCGGCGTCGCAGGCCTTTGTGTTCCAGGTGAAGTTCACCAGATTGTTGGTGGCCCCGCTGCGGAACAGCTTGATCGTGCGGGTGTCGCAGGCGTCATGGGTCCGGGTGTCGAGATTCGTTTGTGCCGACCACAATACCGTCGGCAGAACTAGGCCCGTGCCCAGGTCGATTTCGTGGGCTGTGACGTCGCCGGTCCAAGCCTTTGTCGTGTACTCGGCGACAAAGACGATGTTGTCGCCGGGAACCGGCTGCTGGGTCGATGTCGACGCCGC
>JBGPYQ010000195.1:0-6835 GCA_041493345.1 Gammaproteobacteria bacterium
CGCATGCTGCAGGAAGCGGTGGATTCGCTGCTCGACAACGGCCGGCGCGGCAAGGCCATGACCGGCGCCAACAAGCGCCCGCTGAAGAGCCTCGCGGACATGATCAAGGGAAAAGGCGGCCGTTTCCGCCAGAACCTGCTCGGCAAACGCGTCGACTACTCCGGCCGCTCGGTGATCGTGGTCGGCCCGCAGTTGAAGCTGCATCAGTGCGGTTTGCCGAAGAAAATGGCGCTGGAACTGTTCAAGCCGTTCATCTTCCACAAGCTGGAGATGCAGGGCATCGCCACGACCATCAAGGCCGCCAAGCGCGAGGTCGAGGCGGAAACGCCGGTGGTGTGGGATATTCTCGAGGAGGTGATCCGCGAGCACCCGATCATGCTCAACCGCGCCCCGACGCTTCACCGTTTGGGTATCCAGGCCTTTGAGCCGGTGCTGATCGAAGGCAAAGCGATCCAGCTTCATCCGCTGGTGTGCGCCGCGTTCAACGCCGACTTCGACGGCGACCAGATGGCGGTGCACGTGCCCCTGTCTCTGGAAGCGCAGATGGAGGCGCGCACGCTCATGCTTGCCTCGAACAACATCCTGTCGCCCGCGAACGGCGACCCGATCATCGTGCCCTCGCAGGACATCGTTCTGGGGCTCTACTACGCCACGCGCGAGCGCATCAACGCGCCCGGCGAAGGCATGGTCTTCGCTGATGTGACGGAAGTTGTCCGCGCCTATGACTCGGGCAAGATCGAGCTGCACGCATCGGTTACGGTGCGGATCCGCGAGGCCGAGTACGGAGCGAACGGCGAAAAAATAGAAAAACTCACCCGCTACCGGACCACGGTCGGCCGCGCCCTGCTCTCGGAGATCCTGCCGGTGGGCCTGCCGTTTGAGCTCATCAACAAGGCGCTGAAGAAAAAGGAGATCTCGAAGCTCATCAACGGCGCGTTCCGCCGCTGCGGGCTGCGCGAGACGGTGATCTTCGCCGACAAGCTCATGCAGGCCGGTTTCACTTTTGCCACCCGCGCCGGCATCTCGATCTGCGTCGACGACATGCTGGTGCCCACCCAGAAACACGATCTCATTGCCGCGGCCGAAGCCGAAGTGAAGGAAATCGAGTCGCAGTACACTTCGGGCCTCGTTACCGTAGGCGAGCGCTACAACAAGGTGGTGGACATCTGGGGCCGGGCAGGGGACCAGGTCGGCAAGGCGATGATGGACCAGCTCTCCTCCGAAGAGGTCACGAATCACAAGGGCCAGGGCGTCAGGCAGGAGTCGTTCAATTCCATCTACATGATGGCCGATTCCGGCGCGCGCGGCTCCGCCGCCCAGATTCGCCAGCTTGCCGGCATGCGCGGCCTCATGGCCAAGCCCGACGGTTCGATCATCGAGACGCCGATCACGGCGAATTTCCGCGAAGGCCTGAACGTGCTGCAGTACTTCATCTCGACCCACGGCGCACGCAAGGGCCTCGCCGACACCGCGTTGAAGACGGCCAACTCCGGATATCTCACGAGGCGCCTCGTGGACGTGACCCAGGATCTCGTGGTGACCGTGGACGATTGCGGCACGACCAACGGCGTTGCCATGAAGGCGCTGGTCGAGGGCGGCGAAGTGGTCGAGGCGCTGAGGGAGCGCATCCTCGGCCGCGTTACCGCCTCCGACGTGCTGCATCCCGAAACCCAGGAAGTGCTCTACAACGCGGGCACCCTGCTCAACGAGGACGAGGTCGAGCATATCGAAGCGCTCGGTATCGATGAGGTGCGTGTGCGCACCCCCCTCACCTGCGATACGCGCCGGGGCCTGTGCGCCAAGTGCTACGGGCGCGACCTTGCGCGCGGATCACTCGTGAATATCGGCGAGGCGATCGGCGTGATCGCGGCGCAGTCGATCGGCGAACCGGGCACGCAGCTCACCATGCGCACCTTCCACATCGGCGGCGCGGCCTCCCGCGCCGCGGTTGCGAGCCAGGTCGAGGCAAAATCCAACGGCACGGTGCGCTTCACGCCGCAGATGCGCTATGTCACCAATGCCAAGGGCGAGAAGGTGGCCATCTCGCGCACCGGCGAAGTGCTGGTTACCGACGACAACGGCCGCGAGCGCGAGCGTCACAAGGTGCCCTACGGCGCCACGCTGCTCGCCGTCGATGGCAAACCCGTGAAGGCGGGCCAGATGCTCGGCTCGTGGGATCCGCACACCCGGCCGATCATCACCGAGTACGGCGGCGTTATCCGGTTCGAGCACGTCGAGGAGGGCGTTACTGTCGCCAAGCAGATCGACGAAGTCACGGGGCTTTCCACGCTCGTGGTCATCGATCCCAAGCGCCGCGCCGCCGCGGGCAAGGGTCTGCGGCCGCAGGTGAAGCTCCTGAACGAATCCGGCGAGGAGATCAAGATCGCCGGCACCGACCATCCGATCACCATTACTTTCCAGGTCGGCTCGCTGATTACCGTTAAAGACGGCCAGCAGGTGGCCGTCGGCGAGGTGCTTGCGCGCATTCCGCAGGAGACTTCGAAGACCCGCGACATCACCGGGGGGCTTCCGCGCGTCGCGGAGCTTTTCGAGGCGCGCTCGCCCAAGGACGCGGGCCTGCTCGCCGAGATCACCGGCACGGTGTCGTTCGGCAAGGACACCAAGGGCAAGCAGCGCCTGGTGATCACCGACCTGGAAAATGTCGCGCACGAATACCTGATCCCGAAGGAGAAGCACGTCATGGCGCACGACGGTCAGGTGGTCAACAAGGGCGAGTTCATCGTCGACGGTCCCGCCGATCCGCACGACATTCTGCGGCTGCAGGGCGTCGAGGCTCTGGCGCGCTATATCACCAACGAGGTCCAGGACGTGTACCGGCTGCAGGGCGTGAGGATCAACGACAAGCACATCGAGGTCATCGTGCGGCAGATGCTGCGCCGGGTGCAGGTCGAGGACCCGGGCGACACGCGCTTCATCGTGGGCGAGCAGGTGGAGCGGGCCGACGTGTTCGGGGAAAACGAAAAGGTCCAGGGCGAAAGCAAGAAGCCCGCGACTTACAGCTACATGCTGCTGGGCATCACCAAGGCGTCGCTCTCGACCGACTCGTTCATCTCGGCGGCTTCGTTCCAGGAGACCACGCGCGTGCTTACCGAGGCGGCGATCATGGGCAAGAAGGACGACCTGCGGGGCCTCAAGGAGAACGTCATCGTCGGCAGGCTCATTCCGGCGGGAACGGGCATGGCGTACCACAACGCGCGCAAGATCGCGCCGCCTGCGCAGTTGTTCGAGGAAAGCACGCCGGCCGCCGAGACGGAGACCCCGCAGGCAGAGAACGCCTGAGGGTTATTCGCCGGCATGGTCTCGTTTTCCACGGCTTTTCGCGTGGAATCGGTGCGCGGGCTGTGCACGCTGTCGTTCGCGGCAGGCGTCGCCCTCGCGGGCGGGAATGTGCTGGCGCAGGCAGGCCCCGAGGCTTATCCGGGCAAGCCGATCCGCTTCATCCTGCCGTTTCCCCCCGGAGGCGGCACCGACATCCTGGGCCGCATCATTGCGGAGCGCCTCACGGCAGGTCTCGGCCAGCCGGTGGTGATCGAGAATCGCGGCGGTGCAGGCGGCAATGTCGGCGCGGAAGCGGCCGCGAAATCCGCCCCGGATGGCCATACCATTGTTCTGGTCGCGCCCTCGCTCGCGATCAGCCCCAGCTTGTACACGAAGCTCAACTACGATCCGGTGCGCGATTTCGCGCCGATCAGCCTGGTAGCCACCGTGCCAAACGTGCTGGTTACTCATCCTTCTGTGCCTGCGCAGTCGCTCGGCGAGTTCATCGCGCTGGCGAAGGGCAAGCCGGGCGGTATGAATTTCGGCTCCGGCGGCAGCGGCACCTCCAACCATCTCGGGGGCGAGCTGTTCAATATTGTTGCCGGAGTGAAGCTGGTGCACGTGCCCTACAAAGGCGTAAATCTTGCGATGAACGATGTGCTCGCCGGCCAGATTCATCTCGTGATAATCGGCGTTCCCGCGGCCGCGCCGCACATCAAGGCCGGCCGCCTGCGTGCACTGGCAATGATCGCGCCGCAACGCGTGCCGGCCTTGCCCGACGTGCCGACGGCGGCCGAGGCGGGGCTGCCCAATTTCGAAGTGACCACCTGGTACGGCGTATTGGCTCCGGCGGGGACGCCGGCGCCGATCATCAGCCGGCTCAACGCCGAGCTCGTGCGCGTCATGCATGCGCCGGAGCTCAAGGAGCGGCTTGCGGGGATGGCGACTGATCCCGTGACAAGCACGCCGGAGGAGTTCGCCGCTTACATCAGGCAGGAAATCGTGAAATGGGGCAAGGTCGTGCGCGAGGCCGGGCTGAAGGCGGACTGAAAGTCCGAGGCATCGTCTACGCATCCGCCCTTCGTCCCCGCTCTGCAGCCCGCGCAGGCGGTTTCGTTACAGGCTGTCGGATCGGCGTTCCCTTCCACTATTTTGAAGACTCCACGCGCCGGCGCAACAACTCCGCGAACTGGTCGCTAGCGATGGGCTTGCTGAAATAGAAGCCCTGCGTTTCGTCGCAGGCGTGATCGCGCAGGAACGTCTCCTGCTCCAGCGTCTCGACGCCTTCGGCGACGACGGTGAGTTTCAAACTCTTGCCCATCGCGATGATCGCCTCGGTGATCGCCCTGTCCTCGGCATTCTGCGGCAGATCGCGGATGAAGGACCGGTCCACCTTGAGCGTGTCGATCGGGAAGCGCTTGAGGTGCGTGAGCGACGAGTAGCCCACGCCGAAATCATCGATGGCGAGCCGAACGCCCAATTTCTTGATTTCGGCAAGCACCTTGCCCGCCCGATCGGCGTTCTGCATCACCATGCTTTCGGTGAGCTCGAGCTCGAGCAATTCCGACTTCATTTCGCTGTCCTTCAGCGCTGCGGCGATGTCCTCGAGCAGGTTCTCGTCGGCGAACTGGCGCGCCGACAGATTGACCGCCATGCGCAGGGGCGGCAGCCCCTCGCGCTGCCAGGCGACGTTCTGTGCGCAAGCGGTCCTCAGCACCCATCTGCCGATCGGCACGATCAGCCCGGTCTCCTCCGCGAGCGGGATGAACTGCATGGGCGGCACCATGCCGAGCTCGGGATGCTGCCAGCGCACCAGCGCCTCCACGCCCGTGATTTGCCCCGTGTGAAGGTCGAGCTTGGCCTGATAGTGCAGAAAAAACTCGTTGCGCTCCATGCCCCGCCGCAGACTCGTCTCCAGCGCCAGGCGCTCGAACGAGTGGATGTTGATTTCCTCGGAGTAGAACTTGTAGTTGTTTTTGCCGTCCTCCTTTGCACGGTACATCGCGATATCGGCGTATTTCATCAACGATTGCTCGTCCTGCGCTTCCGCCGGATACATGCAGATGCCGATGCTCGCAGTCACCCTGCATTCCTGGCCCTGCATGGACATCGGCTTGACCAGCGCGGAGAGGATCTTGCGCGCGACTGCCGCGACCTGCTTGGGCTCGCTCGCCTCCTGGATCAGCACCACGAACTCGTCGCCGCCGAGGCGCGCCACGACGTCGCTCGAGCGCACCGTCTGAGTCAGGCGCGTCCCCATCTCCTGCAGCAGCTTGTCACCGGCCTCGTGGCCGAGGGTGTCGTTGATGATCTTGAAGCGGTCCAGGTCGATGAACAGGACCGCGAAGTTGCGGTGGTAGCGCCGCGCATTCTGGATCGCGAGGTTGAGCACCTCGCCGAACATGACCCGGTTCGGCAGGGACGTAAGCGCGTCGTGATTGGCGAGGAACTGGATGCGCTCTTCGTCGTGCTTGCGCTCGGTGATGTCCTTGCCGACGCCGCGATAGCCTTTGAAGGTGCCCGAGCGATCGAACATCGGCTCGCCGCTGATGCTGATCCAGATTTGTTTGCCCGCCTCGTCGGGTCGGCACAGCTCCATGTCATGGAACGGCTTGCGTGCTTCGAGAACCGCGATGTGTTCAGCCCACTGGTCCGCAGTCATGTTGAGGTAATTCTGCTCCCAGCGTTTCTTGCCGATCGTCGGGAAGGTCTTTACGTTGACTCGTCGTGATCCGGTTCCGCTCATCGACGTGAAGCGAAACTGCTCGTCCTGCTCCCAGTACATGTCGGTGGAAAGCTCGGTCAGGCTGCGAAAACGCGCCTCGCTTTCCCGCAGCGCTTCCTCGGCGACGATCCGTGCGCTGATATCCCGCGAAATGGCAGCGATGATGTACGCGTCCCCCGAGCGCAGCACGTGCCGCGTCGATTCGAACGGGAAAGTCGAGCCGTCTCTGCGGCGGTAGTAGCTGTGCATGCCGGGGGTGTGGGAAGGATTCGCGATGAACTCGTCATAGGCGCGCTCGAGCTCCTCCCGGCTCGTTGGAAGCACATCGTGTGGGCCCATCTTGAGCAATTCTTCTCGGGAGTAACCGAGCAATCTGCATGAAGTCTCGTTGACGTCCACGAAGCGCATGGTGGCGCGATCGATCAGCACGATCATGTCCGCTGAGTTGTCCATGGCGACACGGAACCGGCGCAGCGTTTCCTCGGCGGCGAGGCGCTCGCTGACGTCCCGCGCGATAGAAACAATGACATGTCCTTCCCCAGAACGCACCGCGCGGGGATATGCCTCGACGGGAAGCTGCGAGCCGTCCTTGCGGCGGTAATGACCTTTCACCGTCGGCGCGATCAGCTCGCCGGCGATTAGCCGCCCGTAGAGTCGGGTGAGTTCCTCGCGGGAGGTTGAAAAGATATCGGGCGGACCCATCGTCAGCAATTCCTCCCGGCTGTAGCCCAGCGCCCGGCATGCCGCGTCGTTGACGTCGACGTAACGGAGGCTGGTGGGGTCGATGAGAAGCATCAGGTCCGCCGAGGCGTCCATCGCGGCGCGGAACCG
>JBGPYQ010000173.1:0-7322 GCA_041493345.1 Gammaproteobacteria bacterium
CAGCCGCTCTTGTTGAATACCTTGCCGATGCGAAAGCCCGGCGTTTCGCGCGGCACGAGAAACATCGTCGTGCCCTGCCTGAGCGGTGCGTTCGGGTCGGTGCGCGCGTCGATGAAGAACAGCTTGCCGATGTTGGCGTTGGCAATATAGGCCTTCTCGCCGTTGAGGATCCATTCGTCGCCGTGGCGCTCGGCCCGCAGTTTCAGGCCCGCCTTGGGATCATCCGGCGGCGGCAGCCGGTTGTCCGAGCCGGCGGAGGGCTCGCTGATCCCCTTGCCGAGGACAAAGGTATCGTCGGCGAGGAACGGCTTGAGGAAACGCTCCTTCTGCTCGTCGGTGCAGCTCGCGGCGATCAGATGGCTCCACTTCCAGCACTGGCTGAAGGTCTTCGAGATCGCGCTGTCGGCACGGGCGAGCTCCGTCATGACCAGCGCCTGGGTCACGAAATCGGTCCCGTGCCCGCCCCACTCCCTGGGAACGGCCAGGGTGCGGAAGCCGAGCTTTGAGCCCTTCTTGATGATCTCCCAGTCGAAGGCCTCGCGCGGGTCGGAGATCGCATCGCGCGCGAGCGAGATCGGACGGATCTCCTCCAGCGCGAATTTGCGTGCCTTCATCTGCCAGGCGCGCTGCTCTTCGTTGATTGAAAAATCCATAGTTGCGTGCCCGAGTTATTGAAAAGATTTGGAAAACTTAGGTCAACAGGGCATCGTGTTTCGTCGACGCGACGGCACTGCGGTACAACTTGGCGGCGATCGTGGAATGTAATGCATCATTTGCGGCCATCGTTCATGGTTCGACGAGGCTCATCACGAAGTCTAAAGTCCGATTTTATTTCTCTTGCCTCACGGCTCACCACCTATCGAATCACTTTGTCCGCCCTCACCAACACATTCGGTGGGATCGTCAGGCCGATCAGCTTCGCCGCCTTCAGATTGATGACCAGCTCAAACTTTGTGGGAAGCTGCACGGGCAGATCGGCTGGCTTAGTACCCTTGAGGATTTTGTCCACATACGCGGCGGCGCGTCGATCCATATCGGTAATGCTCGCGCCGTAGCTCATAAGCCCCCCGGCTTCCACATACTGGCTCTGGTGGTAAATCGCCGGGAGCCGGCTCTTTACGGCGAGGTCTGCAAGCTGTGCTCGCTGAGAAAGGAGGATGGCGCTCGTCAGTGTGAGGACTGCGCCAGCGCGCCCCTTGCTTGCCGCTCGGAATGCGGTCTCAATATCCTTGGGATCTAGTATGTCTAGGTATTGAAGTTTCACTCCGAACGCCCCTGCGGCGAGTTCCGTCTCTCTTAACACTTGTGCGTAGCCTGGGAGGGTCGAAGTCCCTAGGACGGCCACGCGGGAGAGCTTGGGAATCACTTCTTTCAGTAGCTCCAGTCGTTTCGCGCTTAGCTCTGGCGTAAGGGCGGCCAGGCCCGTGATGTTCCCGCCGGGCCGCGCAAGGCTGGCGACGACGCCGGTTGCAACAGGATCGATATCCTGCGCCATGACAATGGGAATTGTGGTTGTTACTCCCTTCGCAGCGCGGGTCGCTGTCGGACCAGTCGAGAGGATGACGTCTACCTTAAGACGCACTAGTTCGGTCGCAAGATCGGGCAGTCGATCGGATTTTCCCTCTGCATATCGATTCTCAATAATAATGTTTTCCCCCTCCACGTATCCAAGCTCGCGCAGTCCTAGACGGAATGCCTCGCGGCGAGCCGAGTCAGCGGAGGAAGGGGAGTCCGCACCTAGGCGTCCGATCAGGGGGATTTTCGTTGCCTGCTGCGCCTGAGCCACCGCGTCACACGGCGTGAGCGCGACGACGATTACAAAGAGCCCCGCCCATTTTCGATTTTGGATACTTCGGCGTCGCTCAATACGGGTTTTAGATTTCCGATTGTCGGAATAGGAATCCAAGAATCGATTCCAAGACGTTTTGTTCATGCAGTTACCCCAATCCGAAATAGAAAATCAGCAATCGAAAATGTCATTTTATGACTCTATCCGCTCGCACCAACACGTCGGGTGGAATCGTCAGCCCGATCGATGCGGAAGCCCGGCGTGTCGCGCGGCACCATGAACATGGTGGTGCCTTCCCGCCAGGCGCGCTGCTCTTCGTAGTGAAAAGTCCATATTGAGTCCTTCAGATCGATTCCACGGCGCGGACGGGTGCGGCTGGCTGGCGGCGATAGCCCGCCAAGGCTTCGGCGATGCGCAGCTTCGCGTCGCTGTTGCCGTGGCCGGAGTGCAGGCAGACGAGCGCGTCGTGCACGTACTTCTGCAAGGGCATGTCGCGCATCACGCCCATCGCGCCGAAGCATTCCGCCGCGTCCTTCACCGCGTGGTAGATCGCCTCCGACGTGAACACCTCGGCGATGGTCGCGTGCGGCAGATCGGCGAGGCTGCGGTCGGCGACGGCCTCGGGATGGTCCGAGGCCCAGGCCGCCTGCCAGACGATGCTGCGCGCCACTTCGAGCCGGATCGCGATCTCGGCGAGCTTCGCTCCGATCGCCTGGTGCTCGATGATGCGCCGCCCGCCCTGGACGCGCAGCTTTGCGTAGTCGAGCGCCGCTTCGTAAGCGGCCCGGCCTATCCCGATGTTCAGCGCCTGGAACCAGCCGCGCCCGTTGGCGCTTACCATCTCCTGCCCGAGCAGATTTTCCGCAGGCACGCGGCAATCTTTGAAGACGACTTCGCCGCATGAACCGTGAACCCAGCGCTCGGCCGGATCGTGCTCGCGCACGCTCAGACCGGGAGTCTCCCTCGGCACGAGGAAGGTGCTCGCCCTGTTTTCGCTCGTTCTCGCCCGCACGGCGATCAGCTTGGCGACGGGCCCGTTGGCGACGCAGTCCTTGACGCCGTTCAAGATCCAGGCGTTCCCGGCGCGCACCGCGCTCGTCTTGTTCGGGGTTTCGCTCGCCTCGGGACGGTGGTAGTTCACCCCGAGCGCGTCATCGTTCCCGGGCTCATGGTCGGCAAAAGCGAGGTGATAGCGATCGTCTTTCAGGAACTGAGGCAGGAAGCGCTCTCGCTGTTCCGGAGACATGGCCCGGTCGAACAGGATGCGAGCGAGCGCCGATGTTTCCGCGAGCGTCGCCGCGATGTCCGGATCGCCCACCGCCAATTCTTCGGTGACGATGCAGCAGGTGAGATTGTCCGCACCCGCGCCGCCGGCATCTTCGGAGAGCGCGAGCGTGCGCAGACCCATCTGCGAGGCCTGGGCCAGAAGCGCCGTGAGCAGCGGCTTCTCGAACGCCTCAAGGCGCTGCGGTTTGAGCGCAACCGGCTTGACTTCGCGCGCGACGAATTCGCGAACCGTGTCGCGGATCTCGAGCTGTTCGGCGCTGAGATGTAGATCGAACATGCGCGCCTATTCTCCCTTGATGCCCAGGGTCTTGATTACCCCCGCCCACTTGTCCAGTTCCTTACGGATGTACTGGGCGAAGTCGTCGGAATCGCGGTAGGCGGCGACGATCTGCTGCTCCGCGAAAATCTTCATTACCGCCGGGTCCCTGAGAAACGCGGCCGTTTCCCGGCTCAGGCGGGCGACGATGTCCTTCGGCGTCCCGGCCGGCGCGAAGATGCCGACCCAGGCCGCGAACTCGAACCCCGGGACGGTCTCCGCGATCGCGGGAATATCGGGCAGCGCGGGCAGGCGCTGGGCTTCGCCGACCGCGAGCGCGAGCATCTTGCCCGCGCGCACGTGCTCGAGCGCGGTCGCGACGTTGTTGTACATGAGCTGCACGTCGCCTGCGAGCAGCGCCATCATGGCGGGCCCGACGCCGCGGTACGGAACATGCGTAAGCTTGATGCCCGCCTGGAACGCGAGGAGTTCCGGCCCCAGGTGGCTGAAGTTGCCGGTTCCGCCCGAGGAGTAATTGAGCGCCCCGGGTTTGGCCTTGGCGTACGCGATCAGGTCGGCGACGGTGCGTATGCCGGTCGACGGGTGCGCGGTCAGCATCGACGGAAACTTGATCATCATCGCGACCGGAACGAAATCGCGCAGCGGGTGGTAGGCGAGCTTCTCGTAGAGCGCGGGGTTTATCACCGTCGGCCCGTCGGAAATCGCCGCGATGGTGTAGCCGTCGGGCGGCGACTGCATCAGGGCCTGTGCGCCGATTGCCCCGTTCGCGCCGCCGCGGTTGTCGACGAACACCGGCTGGCCGAGGCGGTCTCCCAGCTGCTTGGCGGCGAGCCGGCCGATGAAATCGGTGCCGCCGCCCGCGGGGAAGGGGACGATCATCTTGATCGGCTTGTTCGGCCAGGCCTGCGCAGCGGCCAATGCCGGCGTCAGGCACAGGATGGCGGCCGCGATTGCGCCGTTCTTCAGGAAGATCTTCATGGTCCTCTCCTTTTGCACGTTCGCTTGTCCAAATTCGATCACTGCGTCGATCGCTGCGTCGATCACTGCGCGATCACTGCGCTGCGCCGGCGGCGATCGCGTCGCCCATTTCCCGGGTGCCGGCGCTCCCGCCCAGGTCCCGGGTCAGGTGCTTCGCCTCGGCGAAGACCTTGCTCACCGCGCGCTGAATATGCTGCGCGGCCTCGCTCGCCCTGGGTTCATTGCGCTTTCGCCCGAGCCAGGCGAGCAGCATCTGCCCGGACACGATCATGGCATAAGGATTCGCAATGTCGCGCCCCGCGATATCGGGCGCGGAGCCGTGGGTCGCCTGCGCCATCGCCTGCCTTTCGCCCACGCAGAGACCCGGGGCGAGCCCGAGCCCGCCGACCAGACCCGCGCCGATATCGGTGAGGATGTCGCCGAACTGGTTGGTGGTGACGACGACGTCGAATCGCTGCGGTTCCATCACCAGCTTCATCGAGGCCGAGTCGATCATCATTTCCTCGAAGGCCACGTCCGGAAACTCCCGCGCCACCTTGCGGCATTCCTCGGCGAACATGCCGCAGGCGAGCCGGTACACCGGCTCCTTGTGCGCGGCGGTGACCCGCTTGCGCGGCCGCGTGCGCGCGATCTCGAACGCCTCGCGCGCGACGCGCTGCGAGCCCTTGCGGGTGATCACGCGCATGGCGACGGTGATGTCGTCGTTCGGCCGGAACTCCGGGGCTCCGGCAACGACGGTCTCCGAATAGAGCATGCCCTCGGTCAGCTCGCGCACGAAAACGATGTCGACGTTCTTGTGCACCGAAGCGATGTTCGCGTGCGAGAGCGCGGGCCGCACCGCGGCGAACAGCTCGAATTTCTTGCGCACCGGCGGCATGACCCAGGTCGGATCGCCCCGCGGATAGGCGGCGTGGCCGATCGGTCCCATCACCCAGCCGTCGAGCCCCCGAAGCGCCTGCTCGGTCACGGCGGGAAGCGTGTCGCCGTGCTCCTCGTGCCCGCGCTTGCCGATGGGCAGCGGCTGCCAGTCGACGGCGAGCCCCGAACGCGAGGCGGCCGCCTTCATGACCTTGACGCACTCGGGAACGACCTCGAGGCCGATGTCGTCGCCCAGCAGGATTCCGATTTTCACTGCCGTCGCTCCTATGTCCTAAGCGCTCTGCTTCTTTACGCTTTTCAACCATCTCGCGATTTTGCGTGGCTGCGCGGTTTGCAGCCATGCAAAATCGTGAGACCCCAGACCAGCAAAATTCCCTCCGATACCCAGAGTGACGCACCGCTCACGTCGTAAACCCGCCGTCGACGAACAGCGTCTGGCCGGTGACGAAATCAGATGCGCCGCTGGCGAGGAACACAGCCGCGCCGAGCAGATCCGAGGTCTGCGCGAAACGTCCGAGCTTGATGCGACTCAGCAGGTGCCGGGCCCGATCCGGATTGGAGGCCATCACCTTGGCGGTGAAGTCCGTCATGGTGGCGGTCGGCGCCAGGGCGTTGACGCGCACCCCGAGCGGCGCCCATTCGGTAGAAAGCGCCGCGGTGAGATGCGATACGGCGGCTTTGACGGCGCAGTAAGCGCTCTTTCCCGCATCGGTTGCGTCCGACCAGGCGGAACTCAGATTGACGATCTTGCCGTACCCCCGCGCTATCATCATTGCGCCGATCTTTTGCGAGCAGAAGAAAGTGCCTCTCACATGGGTGTCGAAAAGTACGTCCCACTCCTGCTCGGTGGTATCCAGCGCCGGCCTGGTGAAACCGAACCCGGCGTTATTCACGAGCACGAGCCGGCGGTCGTTTTCCTTTGCGAGCACGCCGACGGCATCCGCCAGCCTGCGGATATCGTCGAGCCGCGTCACATCGGTAGTCACGACTTCGGCGCGCCCGCCGCTGGCGACGATCCCCTGCCTCACGGATTCGAGCACGTCCTTGCGCCGGCTTGCCAGAACGACAAAGGCGCCGGCGCGGGCGAAGCACTCGGCGAATGCCCGCCCGATGCCGTCGCTCGCTCCGGTCACGACGATCAGCCGATCGTCGAGCCGGAACGAAGCCAGCGGATCGCCAGGTTTGCTTATCGTCACGGATGTCGTTCAAAAACCGGCACGCTTCCGGCCCGGCCCTTCCCGCCTACGGGTTGAGCAGCGGAATGCTCTTGTGGTCCGGCGCCTTCGGTATCGTCTGCAGATAAGCGTGGATGTCGGCGAGGTCCGCATCCGGCAGGATCGCCTTCTGATAGGGAGGCATGGCGCCGTTGGTGAAACGCACGAAGGCCGAGAACGCCTCGGAGGGCATCGGATTCGGGGCGAGCTTCGGGCCGGCCACGCCGCCCTGCCCCACAAAGCCGTGACACTGCCAGCAGCCGTTTTTCACGTAGGCGACCTTGCCCTTTTCGGCGGACCCGGCCGCTTCTGCGATTGGAACGGCAAGCGGACCGGCGAGGACGGCGGCGAGCGCCACGAACATACGCAAACGAACAAAACTCATGAGCCGGTCTCCTCTCTTGGGAAGCTCGATCAAGTCGGGTTTCGTCATTCCCGCGAAAGCGGGAATCCAGGAAGTTCAAGCAGTCGCTGGATCCCCGCTTCCGCGGGGATGACTTGATTCAGCGTGTCCTCAACGCGGTTGCGTCCAGACGTTGAGCAGGGCCGGCTGGCCCGCCTTCACCACCGCGACGGCTTCGCGGAGCGCGGGCCCGAGCTGCGCCGGGTCCTTGATCGGCCCCTTCGCCCACCAGCCCATGGCTTCGGCGAGCTTGTGATACTCGACGTCCGGGTTCTCGATGCTGGTGCCGACCGGGCCCATGTCGCCGCCGAGGTTGGCGACGCGATTGCGGAAATTCGACAGGCGCTGCACGTGCATCACCTCCTGGTGATAGCCGCGGTTGTTGTGCATCACCGCCAGCAGCGGAATCCTGTGCTTGGCCGCGGTCCACAGCACGCCGGGCGCGTACATCAGGTCACCGTCGGACTGGATGCTCACCGAGAACCGGCCGAGGTC
>JBGPYQ010000157.1:0-7818 GCA_041493345.1 Gammaproteobacteria bacterium
CTCGCCCGCGCAAGCGAGGGAACCGCAAGCGGATACCCTACCCTCCGCGGGCGCAAAAGAGCAGGCCCAGACGCCCGTCGTCACGGAGCGCATTCAGGCGTTCTGATCTGAGTTGCGATCGCCCGAGTAAGCCAGTCGCACAGAGGGAAACATGGTGAACCGGATGGAACGGGAACGACTGGTTCAGATGTATGACAAGCCTAAGACGGTATTTGCACTGTTCGCGAAATGTGCAGCATCGATCCTGATAGTGCTGCTGCTCGTGGCATTCGGAGCGGGTCGCGACGGCGAGGGCCGGGCCGATGCCACCGGAGGCGCTCGCTCGATCAGCGCAGCTTGGGCAGGTTCGGCAACGAGCGCCGAAGCGCAACGCAAGCAGGTGTTTCATGAGCGCCGTCAGCGGATCCCCGGCAGCGACCCGGAGCGCGCCGCTGCGCAGGCGGCGTCGACGATCCAAGCGGGGGTGACGGCGCCTTAAGGTCTTGAAGGGAGCGGCGCAATCGGTTCTAGCCGCCGCGTCGCGCAGCGCGAATCGCCTCCCAGATCCTCCCCGGCGTGTATGGGAAATCGAGCTGATTAATGCCCAGCGGCCGCAGCGCGTCGATCACCGCGTTCGCCAGCGTCGGTACCGCGCCGGTCGTTCCCGCTTCGCCCGCACCTTTCGCGCCCAAGGGATTGCCGGGCGAAAGGACCGAATGGTCGTAGAGGTGGATGTCCGGCATCCCATCGGCGCGCGGCATCTCGTAATCCATGAACGATCCGTTCAGGAGCTGCCCCGTGGCACGGTCGTAGATGCAATGCTCGTTCATCACCTGCCCGATGCCCTGTGCAATACCGCCGTGCAATTGGCCTTCGAGCAAAACGTGATTGATGACGCGCCCGCAATCGTCCACGGCAAAGTAGCGGATGATCTCGGTGACGCCGGTCTCCGGGTCGATCTCGACCTCGGCCACGTGCGCGCCACTCGGAAAAGCTCGCGGAAGAGGAATGTCGCCCATCGAATCGAGCGCGCCCCTGTATTTCTTCGCGAGGTCCTCGATGCCTATGGAAACATCGGTGCCTTTCACGCGGTAGCGGCCCGTCTGGAATTCCAGATCTCCCGGTGCGACTTCGAGCTCCTTTGCCGCGAGCTCCGTGCCCTTGCGGATGACTTCGCGCGCCGCCATCACCATCGCCCCGCCGTGCGCCATCATCGAGCGCGAGCCTATCGTGCCCTCGCCGACGAGGCGCGGCCCGTCCGGATCGCTTGCCCGCAGAGTGATTTTTTCCGGGTCCATGCCGAGCACTTCGCCGACGACTTCCGGGAACACCGTCTCGTGCCCTTGTCCTGAAGGCCCGGCGAGCACGTAGACGAGCGCATTGCCCGAATCGCCGAACTTTATCGCGGCCTCTTCCTTCGGAGCGGCGCCGGCCCCGGCAGGTTCGATGAAGATGCCGCAGCCGATGCCGCGCAGTTTCCCGCGCCGCTTCGCCTCCGCGCGGCGGGACTCGAACGCGTTCCACTGCGCATGCTTCAGGACCTCGTTCACGAGGCCCGGAGGATCGCCGCTGTCATATACGGACATCGCGATCGGGGTCTTGTAGGGAAACGCCTCCTTCGGGATGAGGTTGCGCCGGCGCAGCTCGATCCGGTCCGCACCCGTCTCGCGCGCCGCTTCCTCCACCAGCCGCTCTGCGAGGTAGGAGACGTTTGGCCGCCCCGCGCCGCGGTACGCGGTGGAGGGCGTGGTGTTGGTAATCACCAGGCGATGCCGGCCGTACACCACCGGAATCCTGTAGAGATTGATCGCATGCAGCGAGGGGGGCAGCGTGTTGATCAGAGGTCCGGGCGTCGAGAGATAGGCGCCCGTATTGACGATCCACTCGATGCGGATTCCGAGGAAATTCCCGTCGCGATCGAGCGCAAGTTCGCCGACGAGTTTCGCCGCGCGGCCGTGATAGTCGGAGAGAAAAGTCTCGGAGCGCGACGACACCCATTTCACCGGCCGTCCGAGCGCCTTCGCCGCGAGAATCGCCGCCAGGTACTCGGCATAGGCGTCCGAGCGGATGCCGAAGCCCCCGCCCACGTCCTGTGCGTGGACGCGGAATTTTTCCGCGGGGAGGCCGGTGACTCCGCTCAAGCCTCCCGTCATGAGCGACATACCCTGCGAGCTGGTGTAGAGGTCGTATTTGTCCGCCGTGGCGTCGTAGGCGGCAAGGCAGGCCTTGGGCTCCATGGGATTGCCGGCAATGCGCTGGCTGTCAAGCTTGATGCGGGTCACGTGCGCGGCGCGCGCGAACGCCTCGTTCGTCCTCGCCTCGTCGCCGTATTCGTAGTCGAAGCAAAGATTACCGGGAATGTCCGCATGGATCTGCGGCGCGCCGGGGGCGAGCGCATCGTCCGCATCGGCAAGCACCGGCAGATCGCGGTATTCCAGTTCAATGTTTTCGGCGGCGTCCTGCGCGGCAAGCGCCGTATTGGCGACGACGAGCGCGACTTCCTGGCCGACATAGCGCACGCGCCCCTGCGCGAGCACGTCCCGGTGCGGCACTTTGATCATCGTGCCGCCCCTGCCCGGATATTTCACGAGCTGCGGCCCGGTCTTGAACCCGGCGTTCGCCGTGTCCGTCCCCGTGAACACCGCAGCCACGCCGGGAGACTGCCGCGCGGGCTCCACGTTGACCGAGACGATCTCCGCGTGCGCCCGGTCCGAGCGCAGGAAAAATCCATAGAGCTGATTCGGAAGATTCCAGTCCGAGGCATACCGTCCCTGCCCCGTGACCAGCCTCAAGTCCTCTCGCCGCCCCTTGAAACCTGCGCTCATCGCATCCCCTTCGAAATTACTGGCCTTCTATTCTTGCCCGCCTGGGCGGCCGGTGGAGGGTGTGGAACGCGATGGCGACTGCTGAACCGGGGCAATCGCAGTCCGGCAGGTGGGCGAGAGCTTGCTGGCGCAAGCTGGCCGTACAGTGGAAAGCTGCCGGCCGGCATCGCCTGGAAATACCGGTTGATGGGGATCCTGCGTCGAGCGCGATTCAGCCGCATCGAGCCCTTGCACCTGGGGCGTTCAAGGGGATCGGCCTCGTAGACCTTGAGGATCGGCCGCTCCCAAGGCGGCCTTGGCCCGGGCGGTGAAGGTCCCTGGCCCGGAGACCCGGTGCTCCCGGGTCAGCGCCCGTTGGAGGCTTCGCGCTGCGCTCTGATCCGGGTTGTGGCGCGCGCGCGCAATGACGTCTTTGCGCGCTTCTTGGGACGCAGGTAGCTGACTACGGCGGGAATCAGATCGGCGGGATTTTGCAGGGCTTCCACTCCGTGGATAAAGCGGCCTAGCAGGTAGGCCACACCCAGCCCGACAACAATCCATGCACACAGCACCGCTACCAAGGCAATCCAGTTCATATAAGCAGCGACTCCACAACGGATCGTTATGACAATATCATGAATTCGCCGGGCAAGCCAATTCAAGCGTGGGGGCCGCCCGCCGGCCCGGGCGAGGTGGCGAACGAGGTGCTCGCAAGCAGCCCGGGGTGCGCTTGCGCAGGCCCCCGCCACTGGGACTGCCGGCATGAGCTGGAAAAACCGCACCGTCCCCCCGGTTGCGGCTCGATTGAAAGATTCGAAGGGAAAGTGTCAAGCGGCGTAAGCGACGGACTCATCCACGCCGCCCGGCGCGTACATGGTGACCCGGTTCCGTCCCGCGGCCTTCGCCGCGTAGAGCGCGGCGTCGGCCGCGCGCAGAAGCTCTGCCTCGGTTTTGCCGTGCGCAGGGAACATGGCGAGCCCGACCGAAACCGTGACCTGCGATACGCTCCCGCCCGCTGAAATGCGGGCCTGCTCGATCGTGCTGCGAATCAACTCGGCACGCTGGCGCAGCGCCTGTCCCCCGGTTCCGGGAAGGATGACCACGAACTCCTCGCCGCCGGCACGGCAGGCAACGTCTTCCTCGCGCACGGAGCAGGCCAGTTTCTGTGCGATCCCGCGAAGCGCGGCATCGCCCGCCTCATGTCCCAGGGTGTCGTTCACCCGCTTGAAGTGGTCCACGTCCACTACCATGATGCCCACGACAGACCCGTTGCGGCCGGCGCGCAGGAGCTCGCGGCGAAGCGTCTCGTCAAGCTGCCGGCGGTTGTAGAGTCCCGTGAGAGGATCGCGAATCGCCTGCAGATTGAGCTCCAGCTGGGACATGACTTGCCGCGCGAGAATGCGCAGTGTCTCGGCCTGCCTCGACTGCAGCTTGCGGGGAGTGGAATCGAGCACGCACAGCGTGCCCAGGGCATGGTCCTGCGGCGTTACCAGCGGCGCGCCCGTATAGAACCGGACGCGGGGCGGTTCGAGCACCAGGGGGTGGGTGGCGAAACGCGGGTCCAGAAGCGTATCGTGCACCTCGAACAGGTTGCGCTGGCGGATGGCGTGGCCGCAGAAGCACCCCGGATACGGTATCTGCCGCGCGTCCAGTCCGAATGCGGACTTGATGAACAGGCGATCGGTGTCCACGAGGCTGATCATGGAAATGGGCGCCTCGCAGATGCTCGCGGCAAGGCTGGTAAGGTCGTCGAACCGGGATTCGCGCCCGGTGTCGAGCACACGATAGCTGCGCAGCGCCGCGAGGCGTGCGCTCTCCTCCGCGTCGAACGATAAATTACGCCCTTGGACCGCAGCGCTTGGCTGTTCGGTCGCCATATCGGATTCGTGTTTTTGAAACCTCCCCGGGGATTGAGAATTTACTACGTGCAAGGCGCAGCGTAAAGCTGAAAATCGCTTCCGAAATTGCTGTCGCGATGCTCAACGCACGGAATGATTCCGGCTTGTGACCTTGCGCGAGGAAGTGAATGCGTTTCGCGAAGCTTTCCGACTAACTCCTTGCGCGCCAAACGGTTCTACCGTTCGATCAATGCCTAAGTCATCCGAGTCGGATTGCCGCCCTCGTGCGGATCGCTGGAATCCACAGCCCACTGCCGCCACCGGGTTGGGATGGGATTCCTTCTGGTCACGGTCGTAGTGCTCCCTGATCTGCGCGAGCTCGAGTGTTGCGCCAACGCCGGGAATCGGGTACAGCCCGCGGGATTGAGCAGGAGTTCGACAGCAAATAACGGGTAGCTCGGGCACGCCGAGCCTCGTACGCTGAACCCAGTCCAGTGCACCAAAAGGTTCAGGCCGTGCTCACGAAGACCGCGACACCCCTTCCGCCCGCCCTCATCCGCCCGGCGTGGTCCATTCAGGGAAGCGTCGGCCTGCAAGCTTCTGAGCTGCTGCGCATCCGCGATGGCCGCAACCTGGTGATCGCCGTCGACGAGGGCGGGGTGTGGATTACCCAAGAGGGGGATCACCGGGACCTTGCGCTGGAAACCGGCGACCGGTTTCGGCTCGAGCGTGACGGAACCAGCCTGGTTAACGCCTTGCAGTATTCCGAACTCACGCTGTATTTGCCTTTGCCCGATCGCGGTGCGCCCCGTGTGGATGTCGTGCGCGGGCGGGCTTCAGGGTTTCGATTAAACTTGGGTACATTCACTCCGACTGTGTTCCGTGCGACCCGATCGATGCCGAAACTGAATCCGCATGACCTGCGCAATATCGCGGACCGCACACTGGAACATTACAACCGGAGTGCCGAAGATTTCTGGGAAGGCACGCGCAATCACGACGTCAGCCAGAACATCAGGGCGCTGTTGCAATACATCGAGGGTGAACCGCCGTTCACGATACTCGATCTTGGCTGCGGGCCGGGACGCGACCTCAAGGCCATTGTGGAATTGGGCCACCTCGCCGTAGGCCTGGAAGGCGCCGCGCGATTCGCCGCAATGGCGCAGGCCCACAGCGGCTGCGAAGTGTGGCAGCAGGATTTCCTCAAGCTCGAGCTGCCGGATCACCACTTCGACGGCGTGTTCGCCAACGCCGCGCTGTTTCATGTCCCCAGCCAGGAATTGCCGCGCGTATTGCTGGAACTGCACACAACCCTGAAACCGCGCGGTGTGATGTTTGCCTCAAATCCGCACGGCCATAACGAGGAAGGCTGGAACCGCGGTCGCTACGGCGCGTATCATGATCTTGAAACCTGGCGCCGCTATATGTCAGCTGCGGGGTTCGTTGAGCTTACCCACTATTACCGCCCTGCGGGCGTTCCGCGCGAACAGCAGCCCTGGCTGGCGAGTGTCTGGCGTAGAGGATCTGGTGCGACAACTTCACGACCCCAGAACGGCCGTTACATCAATTCGTCCATCAAATTCCCTTGAGAGTGAATTCAAATCGCCTTTTCACCAGAACCCGCCGGCGGCCCGCAAGGCGGCGCGGACCCCGCCAAAGCGTGAGTCGGAGAATAGCTTCGAGGCTACGCTACCCCCGGCTGTGGGCACTCGTACCCACCAGCCCCGCGCGGGATGACCATCCAGACGGCAAATGTAGCGGCGGCTTGGCGATTGTATCAGTGAGTTGCTGGCCGTTCGGGTCCAGAAGTAGTGAGAGTTTCACTGGCTTCCACTGGCTGCGTACGGAAAATGCCGGGCAGATCAAGCTGAGTTTGAACGGTTATTTCCGTACCGTAAAGGGCCCGGGGGCGTTATAATTTTCCATCCCGCGACGTTCAACCGGGACTCTCAACTCAGGGCCGGGGAAAACCGCCACCGCCGGTGGCCGGAATTTCCCGGCTCGCGGGCACGAAGGAGAATGACACATGCCGATACGCATAGGTGACGAAGCGCCGGATTTCACCGCTGAAACTACGGAAGGAAAGATCAGATTCCACGAATGGATCGGAGACAAATGGGCGATCCTGTTCTCGCATCCGAAGGACTTCACGCCCGTGTGCACCACCGAGCTCGGCTACATGGCGAAGCTCAAGCCCGAGTTCGACAAGCGCAACACCAGGATCATCGGCTTGAGCGTCGATCCGGTGAGCGACCACAAGAACTGGGTGAAGGACATCCAGGAAACCCAGGGTACTGCAGTCAATTATCCGATGATCGGCGATGCGGACCTCAACGTCGCCAAGCTCTACGACATGATCCACCCCAACGCGAGCGGCGGAAAGCGCACCGCGGCAGACAATGCCACGGTCCGCTCGGTGTTCATAGTCGGGCCCGACAGGAAAGTGAAGGCAATGCTCATCTATCCGATGAGTACGGGCCGCAATTTCGACGAGGTGCTGCGCCTCCTCGATTCGTTGCAGTTGAACGCGAAGCACGCGGTAGCCACGCCCGTGAACTGGAAGCCCGGGCAGGACGTCATCATTCCCACTTCGGTTTCCGATGAGGACGCCAAGAAGAAATATCCGCAAGGCTTCAAGACGCTGAAGCCGTATCTGCGGACGGTGGCGCAGCCGAAGTGAGTTGACTCATACGCGGACTCGCGCTCATAGCCATTGGCCGGGTTCGCGTATAGCGGGCGGGTGGAGAGCCGCGTGATACGCTTGCGCCTCAAGTGCCTCGTTCATGGCCGATTACACGCTCCTTGATTACCACGAGCGTAGCAAGCATCGCCTGAACCGCTACGCGCCGGGTCCCGGGCGGCTTGACTGGGCCAATCAACCGAATCCGTTCCGCCGTTACGAAGGCGCTGCGCGCATCGAGCTGCCGCTTCTTGCGGACAGTCTCGAGACGCGCTACGGTGAATTGCGCCGCGGGCGGATGCCGGTACCGCACGCGTTCAATCTCGATTCGATCGCGATCCTGTTCGAGCTGTCGCTGGGCATCTCGGCGTGGAAAGCCTACGGCGAAACGTCCTGGGCGCTGCGCTGCAATCCCTCGAGCGGCAATCTCCATCCCACGGAAGGCTATCTGGTGACAGGCGGCGTGCCGGGCCTTGCAGCGGGTGTCTATCACTACGTGAGCTGCGATCACGCGCTC
>JBGPYQ010000093.1:0-12004 GCA_041493345.1 Gammaproteobacteria bacterium
CCCGGCCTCCTTGTGCGCGCGCTCCTCCAGCTCCATCATCTTCTGCCCGAGCTCGCGCCCCTGCGCTTCGAGCTGCGCCGCGTCTATCAGCACCCCGTTCCGCTCCATGCGGAAGAGCACCTCGCGCACCGGGAGCTCGATCGCGCTGTATACGTAGGCGAGCTTCGCGTCGGCCTCGACCTTCGGCCAGAGCGCCTGGTGAAGCTGCAGGGTGATGTCGGCGTCCTCCGCTGCGTACTCGGTGGCGCGGGCCACATCCACCTGATCGAAGGAGATGCGCTGCGCTCCGGTCCCGGTGACCTCGTCGTAGGTGAGGGTCTTCGCGCCCAGGTGCCGCAGGGCGAGGCTGTCCATGTCGTGGCGCGCGTGGCTCTCGATCACGTAGGACTCAAGCAGGGTGTCGTGCGCGATGCCGCGCAGCGCCACGCCGTGGTTGGCGAGCACGTGCTGGTCGTACTTGATGTTTTGCCCGAGCTTCCGGTGCCGGGCGTTCTCCAGCCAGGGCTTCAGGATCGCGAGCGCCGCCTCCACGCCGATCTGCTCCGGCGCGCCGGCATAGTTGTGCACAAGCGGCAGGTAAGCCGCGTGGCCGGCGATGGCCGCGAACGACATGCCGACCAGTTGCGCCTGCATCGGCTCCAGACTTGTAGTCTCGGTGTCGAAGGAAACGAGCTCGACCGATTCGAGAGTCTCGAGCCAGCGTTTCAGCCCGGCTTCGGTGAGCAGGGTTTCGTAGCGGCGCTTCGTGTGTGCCTTCGCGGGCGGCGCCTGCTGCGAAACGGGAGACGGGGTCTCGCCGGCACTGCCCGGTTCTTCCTTGAGCCAGTTCTTGAAGCCGAAGCGACTGAACAATTCCGGGAGCCGCTTCCCGTCGCGCGGCGCGAGCTTCAGGTCCTCGGGCGCAAACGGCAGTTTCACGTCGCATTTCACGGTGAGGAGTTCCTTTCCCTTGGGCAGCCAGTCGAGCGACATGCGAAGGTTCTCGCCGACGACGCCGCCAATCTCCGCCGCATGCTCGACCACTGCATCGAGCGAGCCGTACTGCGAGAGCCACTTCACCGCGGTCTTGGGACCGACCTTATCCACGCCGGGCACGTTGTCCACGCTGTCGCCGACGAGCGTCAGGTAGTCCAGCATTCGTTCGGGTGCGACGCCGAACTTTGCCTTCACCCCGTCCGGATCGAGGCGCTCGTTCGTCATGGTGTTGACGAGCATGACGCGCTCGTTCACGAGCTGCGCGAGGTCCTTGTCGCCCGTGGAGATCACCGTCCGCATGCCGCGCTTCTCCGCCTCTCGGGCGAGCGTGCCGATGACGTCATCGGCCTCGACACCCTCGACCTGGACCAGCGGCCAGCCGAGCGCGCGGATCGCGTCGTGCAGCGGCGCGATCTGGCCCGCGAGCTCGTCGGGCATCGGCGGGCGGTGCGCCTTGTATTCCGGATACAGATCATCGCGGAAGGTCCTGCCTTTGGCATCGAACACGCAGGCGACGTAGTCCGCCTTGTAGTCGGCGAGCAGCCGTCGTAGCATGTTGAGCACGCCGTAGATCGCGCCGGTCGGCTCGCCCGCCGCGTTCCTCAGATCGGGCAGCGCATGAAACGCTCGATACAGGTACGACGAACCGTCAACCAGCAGCAGCGTCTTTTCCAAGGAAATTTATGAGCGACAAGATCCCGAAGCCATCCGACCCCATGTCGCATTCGGCTTTCACTGCAGCCGAGGCCTGGCACCTGTTCGGTATTATGTCAGAATTTGCCGGTGCCGCCGAGCGCGAAACCCTGCTCAATCTCTAGGCTGAAGCCGCCGCCCGCGCCACCCATCGTTGTCAATTCTGCTAGACTGCCCTCGAAAAAAATGTTTCGCAACATGTTGCGCCACTTCCTGCTGCTGCTATTGCTTGGCGCTGCGCTGCCGCTATTGGCACAGCCGCGGCCCAAGCTCGAGCCGCTTCCGGAACCTCCGCCTCCTCCTCCGGGCGCCTCCGCCGAAGAACCCGGCGAGCCCTCGGTGCGCATCAGGCCGGGAGAAGACGTACAGGTCGAGGAACACGTCATCGACGGCAAGCGCGTGGTGCGCTCGACCACGGCCTCCGGCAGCGTGTATTACCTGATCGAGGACTTGGGCGACGGCCCCGGTATCAGAAACGGGAATCTCGATAGCGGCGTGCGGGTCCCCCTCTGGGTGATTCGCCAGTTCTGATCCACGCGGCCGCGCGAGCGCCTGCGCATGTGAGCGCTCCATGTCCGTCTTTACGCGCGTCACCGCCGACGAACTCTCCATCTGGCTCGAGCGTTACGCCATCGGCGCGCTCCTCGACATGCAGGGTATCGCCTCGGGCGTCGAAAATACCAATTATTTCGTCACCACGTCCCACGGCCGCTTCGTGCTCACGCTCTTCGAGAAACTGGGCGCCGCCGAGCTGCCTTTCTATCTGAACCTCATGGCGCATCTGGCGCGCCACGGCATCCCCTGTCCGGCGCCGATCGCCGACGAGGGCAATAACTACCTCGGATCGCTCAACGGCAAGCCGGCCACCCTCGTTACCTGCCTGCCTGGCGCGCCCGTGCCCGCTCCCGGGGTTCTCCATTGCGAGCGGGTCGGCGCGGTTCTCGCCGACATGCACCTCGCCGGCAGGAACTACGCCGGCGCTCTGGAGAATCCGCGCGGCCCGAGGTGGTGGCGCGAGGCGGCGCGCAAAGTCATGCCATTCCTCGACGAAGACCGCCGCGCGCTGCTGCAATCGGAGCTCGAGTTCCAGTCGCGGCATCGCTTCCTCGAGCTGCCGCGCGGCCCGATCCATGCCGACCTGTTCCGGGACAATGTGCTGTTCGATGGAGCGCGCATAGGCGGTGTGATCGATTTTTACTTCGCCGGCATTGACGCGCTGCTCTTTGACGTCGCGGTGACCGTAAATGACTGGTGCGTCGATTCGAGCGGCGGGATCGACGCGGCGCGCGGGACCGCGCTGCTTTCAGCCTACCGCAGGGCGCGGGAATTCTCCGCCGCGGAGCACGACGCATGGCCCGTGATGCTGCGCGCGGGTGCGCTGCGGTTCTGGCTGTCGCGGCTGTATGACTTCTATCTGCCGCGCGCCGGAGAGCTGACCCACGCGCACGACCCCGAGCATTTCCGGCGCGTGCTCGAGGCGCGCCGCGCGCGTCCGTTCCCCCTTGCCTGAACGGCGCGCGCGGACCAGACTTGCGGATGCACGCGTGACCGAATCAAGGCGGAATTAGTCGATGCGTATCGTCCCGGCCAGAAGCGGGTGGATGTGGCTCGCAAAGGGCTTTGCGCTGTTTCGCAGAAGTCCGGCGATGTGGCTGCTGCTCGTGTTCACCTACTGGATCGCCGTGGCGCTGCTTGGCCAGGTCCGCTATGTGGGCCTGGTCGCGTCCACCGTGCTGCTGCCCGCGTTTTCGGTCAGCTTCATGATCATGTGCGCGGTGATCGACCAGGGCGGAATGCTCAGACCGGCGCTGCTGTTTTCCGGATTTCGCAGCCAACTCTCGAAATTGATCACGCTGGGCGGCCTGTACCTGCTGTCGATTGCGCTCGTGCTCGCGGTCGCATCGCTGGCCGACGGCGGCGAGCTTCTTGCGTGGATGTTCTCCGGCCGGGAGCCGCAAATAGAGACGATCCGCGACGGCAGTGTCCTGCGCGCCCTTCTGCTCGCGGCCCTGGCCGGCACGCCGGTGCTGATGGCCTTCTGGTTTGCTCCCGTCCTTGCCGCATGGGACGGGATGGGCGCGCTGAAGGCCCTCTTCTACAGCTTCTTTGCGGGCTTGCGAAACTGGCGGGCGTTTCTCGTCTACGGGGCCATGCTCGGGCTCGTCGGCGTGGCGTTCCTGGTGATGGTCACCGTGGCGGTGGTCCTGACGCGCGGGCAGGCGGATGCGCTGCGCCATCTGGCGGTGGTGTTTACGCTGTTTACGCTCCCGACCGTTTTCGGAAGTTTTTACGCAAGCTACCGCGACATTTTTCCCGAAGGCCGGATTCCGGCAGCGGGCTCCGACGCGGACACCGGTCGTTGACGCACCCTCGGGCCAATCTGCTAAGATTCGACGCGGCGCCCCCGATGCGCGCCAGCGCCGGGCGCGCACAGACCCGGCGAAGCGCAAATAGTGACTGAGAACCCCTGCGAGCTGTGCATTTCCAGGGACGGAAGCGCCCTCTGGAAGGATGGTCTTTGCCGCGTGGTGCTGGTTGACGATCCCGACTATCCCGGTTTCTGCCGCGTTATCCTCGAACGGCACGTGACGGAAATGAGCGATCTTTCATCCGGCGAGCGCACGCGCTTTATGGATGTGGTGTTCGCGACCGAGGAAGCACTGAGGCAGCTCCTGCGCCCCGACAAGGTCAATCTCGCGAGCCTCGGCAACGCGACGCCGCACCTGCATTGGCACGTAATCCCGCGCCATCGCGATGACCGTCACTTCCCCCGGCCGATCTGGGCCGAGCCGTCGCGCAACGACTTTCCCAGACGCCCGCCGCCCGAGCGCGCAGCGCTTGCGCTGCTGCTGAAACAACGCCTGGCCTAGGCCGCATGTCGAACTTCGATCTTCCGATCATCAATCCGGACGCCAAGCCGGAGTTCACCGACTCGAATGCGTGCGCCGCATGGCTGCGGACGCTGCCGCTCATAAGCGCCGGCCGCTCCCATGAGCGCCTTCTCGGCCAGCTCGCGGAGCTGAACGGCTTTGAGGTGCCGCCCGCAGAGCGGCTGAAGATCCTCGAGTTGCTGCGCGGTCCGGTGGTGTTTGTGCAGACGGAATACGCAAAGAAATTTGCCAGCCGCCCGGTTCCGCTATTGCGGCCGGAGCGCGATATCTTCAAGAACGTCAAGGCGCTCTGGGACGCACTGTCTCTCGGCTATCAGCACTGTTTGCGCGCCGTCGCCGACGGCGATGCGGGTATGAGCGGCCTGGTCGCGCTCCTTTGCCAGCGCGTGCTCTGGTGCTGCGGACAGAAAATCAACAATTACTACGAGGCCTACCAGGATCTCGAGGACAATGACTGGAAGCTGCTGCACCGCGTATACGCGTTCGCCGAGGATCGCGACGTCGCCGACGACAAGGTCGGCCATCCTGCTCACAAGGGCAAGGTCGAGACGAGCTGTATCGAAACCTACGCTCATGTGCTGCTGCTGAATCTGGCCAATCCCAATGAGCTGGGCCCGCGCCAGATCGCGCTCATCTCGCGCTGGCTCGAGCGCTGGGCGAGAAGGGTCTCAATCGCGCGCACTCCCCGCGCTGCGGGAAACGGCGCCGCGCCCCTGGTCGTCGACCTCGCAAGCGGCGCCGGCGCTTCGCGGCGCCCCGCCACGGGAGACACCCTCCGCTTTATCGAGATCGGCAACATCAGCAAGAGCGTGCGCAAGCGCGTCGCCCTCCTGCGCCAGGGCGAATCGCCGATTTCGCTCCGCCTGGGCAACGATGTCGCCGCTTCCGTCGCGGAGAGCCTGCTGGTGATGCTTTACCGCCGGTGGCGCGACGAGGGACAGTCGCGGGTGCAGCCGCGCCGTAGCGCAAGCGGCACGGCGCAAATCTGTTCGGGCATGGGCGCCGTGCATCACCTCGTCACCGGCCGGCCGTTTCAAAAGCAAGGCGAATCCAGGGGCTTGCACAAGATGCAGCACGAAGAAATTGCAAGCTTCGGGCGCGTTGCCGGCCGGCAAGGGAACGATCAGGCCGCAGCACCCGATTACGCGCTGGAGACCTGGCAGATCAACCAGGAAAGCCTTTCCGGATTTCGCCTCGAGCGCCTTGACCCGGCGGCGAAATCGCGCCTGGTTCTGAATCAGCTGGTCGCGGTCCGGCCGGCCGACGCGAAGGGTTTCCTCCTTTGCGTCGTCCGCTGGCTGTCGGTGTCCGCGCAATTCGAGCTGCGCATTGGCGTGCGCACTCTCCCGGGGATGCCGATCGGCGTCACGATTCGCGCCGGCGGCGTCAATGCCCCGGCCGAAGCGATCGTACCCGCCCTCATGCTGCCGGCGGTAGAGGCGCTGCAGGCTCCGGACACGCTGGTGCTGCCCGCCGGCTGGTTCCGGCCCAAGCGCGTCATCGAGGTCTGGACCGACAAGGCGCATCAGATGGTGCTGTCCGCGGTCATAGAGCGCGGCGCCGATTTCGAGCGCGTCACCTTCGATCCCCTCTAGCCGCGCGCAATCCGCCCCCCGCGGGGCCGCGTTTGCCAAGAAATTCACACCCGGGCCGCCGTTTGCCGCGCGAATATGCCGGCGTCATAGTACATTCGCCTCGACCCTGCCGTTGCGCCTAGGATTCCATGGCCCATAGCGATTTTCTTATTGCACCCCGCCCCCGGCTCTTCGACCCAAAAAGCTGCGAAGACTGGGTGCGGCGCGCAACCCTCGCCGATCCGGAGCACGCCTGCTACGCATTGCTCACGCTGCTCGATGAGATGGAGGACGCGCTGTCCGCGCAACCGGTCTATCTGAAAATTCTCGAGCGGCTGCGCACGCCCAACCTCCTCGCGCAAGAGGAGCAGGCGAAGCGCTATGCCGGCATGGCATTGCCTCTCAGCCACGCGGAGAGCGCCGCATTTGCCCAGGCAAGCGATCTGTGGATCGCGATGCGGCGAAGCTACAGCCGGCTGTGGCGCGCGGCGCTCGCCGGCGAGAATCCCGAGCTCCGCCAGTCGATCGCCCTGATTTGCCAGCGCGCGCTTGCCTGCACGGCCGGGCGGATCGCTGCCTGCCTCTTCGCTCGACGCGAAGTTGACGCCGAGCAGTGGCAGTCGTTGCACGAAATGTATGCCGTCGCCGAAGCGAGCGGCGTCGCGGAAACGCCGGTCGCGGTAAAACGCCCCCATTCGACGAGCGCCGCCGAATACGCGCGAGCGCTGCTGCTGCAGCTTGCGCACCCTTACCGGCTTTCTTTGCGCGAGCTGACCTGGACGCGCAGGTGGATCGAGTACTGGTCGCGGAAGGTGCGTTTCACCCGGGAAAGCCCGGCGCGGGGCGGCTATGCGGTGGAACTTGGCGGTCATTCCGGCGCCGCCTGGGTGAAGGACGGCGTCGCCTCGGAGACGCGGCGATTTATGGATCTCGCGCGGGTCGGCCGCTCGATGAAGAAACGCATCCGCCGGCTCGAGGAGGGTGCCGAGCCCGCCGCGCTCGGTCTGGGACGCGACTGCACGAGGCCGGTGGCGGCCGATCTGTTGAAAACGCTCGGGCGCGCGTGGTTTTATGCGCCCGCCAGGGCCGATTTTCCGCGGCGCGCGGCCCCGGCGCGAACGGAGCTGATAATCGGCCTCGCGGCGATCCATCACGCCGTCTTCGGAATGCCGGCGGATACCGACATCAATCAGTGGGGCTCCCCGCACCGCAATGCCGGGCAGCTTCCCGCGTTTCAGCGAGCGCCTGAGGTCGCAGTCAAGCAGGACAATCCGGGGCGCGTGCCGGAATTGGAGTATTGGGAAACTCTCGAAGAATCTGCGGCCGATTTCCACTTGAGACGCAAAGGCCCCGGCGCGCGCATCACGCACCGGCAGATTGTGGCTGTGCGGCCGCATGGGGCGCGGCAATTCATTCTCTGCACGGTGCTCTGGCTCTTCGAAGGCGCCGACCATGCACTCACGGTCGGCGCCCGTGCCTTGCCGGGATTGGCACAGGCGTGCGCGGTGCGTCTTGTTGCAGGCGATCCGAAGCACCAAGAGCCGTTTTGCGCCGCTCTGGCGCTGCCGGTCGCGGTGGGGCTGCCGCCGTCTCTGGTGCTGCCCGCGGGCTGGTACCAGAGCGGCCGCGTGGTCGAACTCAGGCTCGGCAATGATGTGAACCGGATCGAACTCCTGGAATTGCTCGATCGCGGGTTCGACTACGAGCGTGTCAATTTCTCGGTCGCTTCAAATAAGGCCCGGCCTCGCTAGGCGAGCGGTGCGCAATCCGCGCGGGACCGCCGCCGGAAGCAAGCGTATCGAGACAGAGAGTATCATTGCCGCTCCTTCGCCATCGCGGCAAGCCGTGGCAGCATCCGACAAACCTGTTCCCAGCGAGATCATGCTGCACCAGAAGACCCGGGTGCTGGAGATCTCCTACTCCGAAGGCAGTCGCTTCGAGCTGTCCTACGAATTCCTGCGCGTACATTCGCCCTCGGCTGAAGTGCGCGGCCACGGTCCCGGGCAGGAAGTGCTCCAGACGGGAAAGAAAGACGTCGATATCCTGAACCTGGAACCTGTGGGCAGCTACGCGGTTCAGCCGATGTTTTCCGACGGGCACAGCACCGGCATCTATTCCTGGGACTATCTTTACGAGCTGGGCGTAAACCGCGACGAGCTGTGGCGGCAATACTTGGCCCGGCTCAAAGCTGCCGGCGCGAGCAGGGAAACAGGCGCGTCTTCGCCCAAGCCGCAGGGCCATTCGCACTGAAGCCTCTCTCGAAGCGACATGGGGCCGGCGCACGCCGGATGAAGGCCGCGAATCCGCGTGCTAGTATGATCGGATGACGGGCGACACGCATTTCGGATTTCAGGAAGTCGGCGAGGCGGAAAAAACCCGGCGTGTGGCCGATGTGTTCTCTTCGGTCGCGTCCCATTACGATCTCATGAACGATCTCATGTCGGGCGGCCTGCACCGGCTATGGAAAACGTTCGCGGTGGCGCAAAGCGGCGTGCGCGAGGGCCACAAGGTGCTGGATGTGGCGGGAGGGTCGGGCGATCTGGTGCTCAAATTTGCCAGGCGCGCGGGGGCGAGCGGAGAGGTGTGGCTCACCGATATCAACGGCACGATGCTCAGGGCGGGCCGCGACCGCATGCTCGATCGCGGCCGGCAGCTGCCGGCGGCGCAGTGCGACGCGGAGTGTTTGCCCTTTCGGCCGGACTATTTCGACTGCGTGAGCGTCGCTTTTGGCCTGCGTAACATGACGAACAAGGAGACGGCGCTCGCGGAGATGCGGCGCGTGCTCAAGCCCGGAGGCCGGTTGCTGATACTGGATTTTTCGCGCGTATGGCGGCCGCTTGCCGGGGCCTACGACTGGTATTCATTCAATGTCCTGCCGTGGCTGGGCAAAACCGTCGCCGGCGACGAGGCAGCCTACCGTTATCTCGCGGAGTCGATCCGCATGCACCCGGACCAGGAGCAGCTCAAGCACTTGCTGGAACAGGCGGGACTCGAGGATGTCGAATACTTCAACCTGACGGCGGGTGTCGTGGCACTGCACCGGGGTTTCAAATACTAGCAGAGGGGAATTCGCATGAAAAAATTCATCGTCGCAATATTCGCGGTCGTGCTCGGCGCAGTCCTGGCAGCAGAGCCCGCCGACGCCGCCAGCCGGCTTGGCGGCGGCCGCAGCCTCGGCGTCCAGCGGCAATCCGTGACGCCGCAAAGACCGGCCACAGCGCCTTCACAGCAGCAGGCCGCGCAACCCGCTCCCGCTCAGCCGCAGCCTGCCGGGGCAAGCCGCTGGCTGGGGCCGCTTGCGGGCCTCGCGGCCGGACTTGGACTGGGATGGCTGTTCGCCCAGGGCGGGTTTGGCGGCGTGATCGGCGCAATTCTCATGGCGCTGCTGGCCGGCGTTGCGGTGATGGCGCTGCTGCGGCTGGTGGCGCGCCCGCGAGCCGAAGAGAGGCCTCAGGCGCGCTATGCCGGCCCGGGCCACGACGCAATGACCGCGCCGCCGCCCTCACAGTTGCCCGGGGATGTCGGCACGCAGCCGAATTACCGCGCCCGGACCGAGTCCAGCGTACCCGCGGGATTCGACGCAGACGGTTTCCTCAGGGAAGCCAGGCGAAACTATCTTCGTCTTCAGGAAATCAACGATCAAGGCGACCTCGCGCGGCTGCGCGAAGTCACCACCCCAGAAATGTTTGAAGGGCTGAAAGGCGAGTTCATCGCGCGCGCGGGCACGCAGCAGACCGACGTGGTGACGCTTGACGCCGCGCTCCTCGAGGTGGTGACCGAGGACAAGCTGCACTGGGCGAGCGTGCGTTTCTCGGGCTCGATCCGCGAAAAAGCGCAGGCCGTTGCGGAGCCGTTCGAGGAGATCTGGCACCTGCAAAAGCCAGTGGACGGCTCGACCGGCTGGCTGCTGGCGGGAATCCAGCAGCCCCGCTGAGTTGCATTGCCGGCCCGCGCCACCCGGCGCAGGTGGGGCCGAACCCATGATCAAACGTAGCGCGCTCGCCGGCTTGAATCATATTCTCGGGCAGCAGCCGTGGGCGGCCGGGCGCCTGGCCGCGTTTGCCGGCCAGTGCCTCGAGTTCCGCTGCCGGCCCTTCCCCGATCTGCGCCTGAATATCCGCGAAACCGGCCTGCTCGAACCGGCCAGACAGGATTCGGCGAGCGCGCTGGTGGTGAAGCTCAAGCCCGGCACTCTGCCCTTGCTGCTCGCGCGCGACGAGGCAGCGCTGAAGCACATCGAGATCGAAGGCTCGGCCAAGCTCGCCGCCGAGGTGCAATTCCTGTTCGGCCATCTCGCCTGGGACGTCGAGGAAGATCTCTCCAGGTTTGTCGGCGACGTGCTGGCGCACCGCATCGTCACGGGCGGGAGGGCGTTCGCCTCGTGGCAGCGTGAAGCCGCAACGCGCCTCGCGGAAAACCTCGCGGAGTACTGGACAGAGGAGCAGCCGCTGCTCGCGCGCCCCGCCGATGTCGAAAATTTCCGCCGCGAGGTCGACACGCTGCGCGACGACGCGGCGCGGCTCGAGAAACGCATCGAGCGGATTGAAAGGCTGAAAAAGCGTTAACGCAGAGAACGCAGAGAACGCAGAGAACGCAAAGGGAATCTTTTCAGATTTGCCGCGAGCGCCATGAAGGAATCTGCCGTTCTCCGCGGCCTTTGCGATCTTGGCGGGCTTTGCGTTTGGGGTTTTGCTTTTCCGCTTTCCTCTGTGTAGATTGACGCCTTTCCCGGCGTTCCCCCAGCTCCTTGCTCCGCCTCGCCAAGATCCTCTGGATAGCCCTGCGCTTCGGGCTGGATGAATTCGTCCCTCCCTCGGGCAGCCGGATAGCGCGCGCGGCGCGCGCGCTGCTTTTTTTTCGCCGCTTCGCCGAGCCGCGCGCGGTGCGCCTTCGCCGCGCGCTGGAGGCGCTGGGACCCATTTTCGTCAAGTTCGGCCAGGTGCTGTCGACGCGCCGCGACCTGCTGCCCGCCGACATCGCGGATGAACTGGCGAAGCTGCAGGACCAGGTGCCGCCGTTTCCGGCCGCGCTCGCCGTCGCCGAGGTCGAGCGCGTTTTCGGCAAGCCCATCGACCGGGTGTTTGAGAAATTCGACCCGCAGCCGGTGGCGAGCGCCTCGGTTGCCCAGGTGCATTTTGCCGTGCTCCCCGGGGGCACCGAAGCCGCGGTCAAGATCCTCCGGCCCGGCATGCTGCCCGTGATCGCCGAGGACCTTGCGCTCCTGGACGCCGGCGCCGGCCTGATCGAGCGTTTCTGGGCCGACGGCAAACGCCTCAGGCCGCGCGAGGTGGTGGCGGAATTCTCGCGGCACCTGTTCGACGAACTCGATCTCATGCGCGAGGCGGCCAACGCGAGCCAGTTGCGCCGCAATTTCCCCGACTCGCCGCTGCTCGCGGTGCCGGAGGTGTATTGGGACTGGTGCTCAAGCACCGTCATGACCATGCAGCGCATGCCCGGCACTCCGGTGAGCCAGGTCGGGGAGCTGCGGCGCCAGGGCGTGGATATTCCGAAGCTCGCCCGGGCCGGCGTCGAGATTTTTTTCACGCAGGTTTTCCGCGACGGCTTCTTTCACGCCGACATGCACCCGGGCAATATTTTCGTCACGCCCGAGGGCCGCTACGTCGCCCTCGACTTCGGCATCATGGGCACGCTGACCGAGGTGGACAAGCAATACCTCGCACAGAACTTTCTTGCGTTTTTCCGGCGCGATTACCGGCGCGTCGCGCAGGCGCACCTGGAGGCCGGCTGGGTGCCGGCCGGAACGCGCATCGACGAATTCGAGACCGCGATCCGCGCGGTGTGCGAACCGGTCTTCGACCGTCCGCTGAAGGAGATCTCGTTCGGGCGGGTGCTGCTGCGCCTGTTCCAGAC
>JBGPYQ010000129.1:0-9119 GCA_041493345.1 Gammaproteobacteria bacterium
CTGGAGAAACTGAAGCTGGCGGCCGGCATCGACGTCACGCACGTGCCCTACATGGGCACGCCCGAGGCGATCGCGGACCCGATCGGGGACCGAGTGTGCTGCTATTTCGCGCCGATCAACGCCGCGCTGCCGCATGTGCGCGGCGGCAGGGCCGTGGCGCTCGCCGTGTCCAGCGCGAAGCGCTCCAGCCTGCTGCCGGAGGTACCCACGATCGCGGAGTCCGGGGTGCCGGGGTTCGACTACACGCTGTGGGTCGGGCTGTGGGGGCCGCCGGGAATGCCCGCCGACCTCGTCGACAAGATCAACAAGGACGTCAACCGCGTGCTGGCCAGCCCCGACCTGGCCGAGCGGCTGACCAATCTCGGCACGCTGCCGATGAACATGTCCTCCGCGGAATTCACGCGGTTCGTGCGCGCGGAAGTCGAGGACACGGCGCGCGTGCTCAAGGCGGCGGGCATCAAACCGCAGTGAGCGGGGCCGCGGATCTCCGCGGCCGGGTGAAACCTGCGGGAAACGCGTGGGCGACAAGTATCCCGTCGTGAAGGTCGCGGCGGTCCAGGCCGCGTCGGTATTTCTAGACCGCGAGGGATCGACCGGAAAGGCCTGCCGATTGATCCGCGAGGCAGGGAAACGCGGCGCGCGCGTGATCGCTTTCCCGGAGGGATTCATCCCCGCGCATCCGGTGTGGTATCACCACCACGCCGCGACCGGCGCCGTGGCGAACGAGCTCGCCGCGGCGTTGTTCAAGAACTCGGTGCAGATTCCCGGAGCCGAGATCGACGCGCTTTGCGCCGCGGCCCGCGATGCCAACGCTTATGTCGTCATGGGCGTGTGCGAGAAACTGCCGCAGACCATCGGCACGATGTTCAACACCCAGGTCTACATCGGACCCGACGGGGCGTTGATCGGCAAGCATCAGAAGCTCGTGCCCACGGTCGGCGAACGCCTTGTGCACATGGGCGGCTTCGGCGACACCTTCGGCGCGTTCCAGACGGAATTCGGCCCCATGAGCGGGCTGATCTGCGGCGAGAATTCCAACCCGCTTGCGGTGTTCGCGCTGACCGCCGAGGGCACGCGCATCCACGTCATGAGCTGGCCGAACCATTTCCCCACGAGCGGCGATCCGATGCGCAACCGCGTGACGGTGGACTCGCAGGCGTTCGCGCAGATGAGCAAGGCCTTCGTCATTTCCGCTTGCGGGACGGTGGACGAGCAGATGATCGGGATACTCAAGGTCGGGCCCGAGCAGGAGAAAATCCTGCGCAGCGCTGATTGCTGCGGCGGCAGCACGATTGTCGCTCCAAACAGCCGGATTCTCGCCGGTCCGATGGGGGCCGAGGAGGGAATACTTTACGCTGAATGCAATCTCGAGCTCGGAGTGCTGACCAAGCTGCGGCACGATTTCGCCGGCCACTACAACCGGCCCGATGTTTTCCAGTTGCGGATCAACCGCAGCGCGCCGCGCATCTATGCGGTCTTCGGCGCGCGCGAGCACACGGCCCTTGAAGCCCCGGCGCAAGAAAAGCTGCCGGACGCGCAGCACGCGCTTCCCGCTGCGTCGGCAAGTGGCTGGCAGACGGTCGAGATGCCACGCGCCGAAGACGTGCCGGACGAAAAAACCAAACCATGACGGCGGCCGAATTCGATTGCCGCGGCAAATCGTTCCCGGAGGCGGGACGCGCGATCATCGAGCGCTTCAATGCGCTCGAACCCGGCGCGCATCTGGAAGTTTTTCTCGATGCTTATCCCGCGGGTCTCAGGATGGGGCTGCTCGAGGCAGGGGCGCGCCATACCGCCGAACACCGGGACGACGGCGCGTGGCGGCTCAACGTAGCGCGCGGTCTTGCGCCGGCGCAGGGCTCCGTTCCAGGCGTGCACCACGTGGTGAGCGACGGTTATTCGGTGTGGACCTGCGAGCGCGGAGAATTCGCCGCGCGCATTGATGTTCACACGCGATGCGTGATTGCAAAGAAGCGCGTCGCGCGAAAAGCATCGCATCTCGCGCTCGACGCTGCAACCGGGCGATTGTTCATTGCCGACAGCGAGGCCGACGAGGTGATCGCGCTGCGCGCCGCCGACCTCAGGATCGAGCAGCGCTGGACTGCGCCCGGGGGACCGCAGCTGCCGCTCGTAAGTCCGGGCGGAATCGCGTGCGTATCCGGTCCGACGACCGGCACGCTGACCATCGGCCGGCCGAAATACGATGAGTATCGCGCGCAGACCATTGCGATCGGCGCCTGCCCGCACGACCCGGTGCTGAGCGCTGATGGCGAGCATGTGTTCGTGCCGTGCGCGGGCTCCGGCGAACTGGTCAAGGTGCGTCTCACCGACGCCTGCGTCGTCGGGCGCTGCGAGGTGGGCGACGGCCCATCGCATCTTGCGCTGCACCCCGACGGAACGCGAATCTATTCAGCCAACAGCTGGGACGGCACGGTCACCTGCGTGACCGCGGAAGGGGAGCGCGTCGCCGACGCGCCGAGCGGCGGCTGGGCGCACGCGATCGAGACGACCCCGGATGGCCGCTGGCTGTATGTCGCCAATTTTCTCGACGACACGCTTGCGGTGTTCGATGCAGCGACGCTGGAGCGCGTGGCGCTGCTCGCTACCGAGGCCTATCCGCACGGGCTCGATGTTTCACCCGACGGACGTTACGTGATTGCGACCGGCTTTGCGTCGAATCATGTACGCGTGTTCGATGCGGGCACCCACTGCGAGCTGGCGCGCGTTGCGGTGGGCATGGGTTCGTCCCACACGGTTTTTACCAGTGCCGCCGCCTATATCGGCTGCTCGATGTCGGATTACATCGCATGCATTGACCTTGCAACCCTTTCCCTGAAAGGGCAGACTTCGATTCATTGACGTTTAGCACGCATCTACGCACCGAGGAGTCATCATGGCAAAACAGAGAATCAGCTACGTTCCACTGGAAAAGATGGATGCGGACATGATCGAGGAAATGGAGCGCTGCCAGCGCGAAGGCACGCCGCGGCCGGAAAGCTCGGCAGTGCGCGCGCACGTCAAGGCCTGCTTCTGGTTTTTCGCCAACTCCTGGCGCGACATCTTCAAGAACGGCGTGTGCGATCACGCCATAAAGGAGTTGTGTCGCCTGTATGTATCCCGCACGGTGCAATGCGAGTACTGCGGCAACCAGCGCTCGATCAAGGCGGCCGCGAGCGGCATAGTCGAGGATCACGTGATGGATCTTCTGAACTTCGAGAAATCAACGAAGTACAATGAGCGCCAGAAAGCGGCGCTCGCCTACGCCGAAGCGATCACCTGGCGCCTGGAAACCGACGACGCATTCTGGCAGAGGATGCACAAGCATTTCAGCGAAGCGGAACTGGTCGAGCTCGGCTGCGCAATTGGCCTTACCATGGGACAGCAAAGCTGGCTGCGCCTGCTCAATATCGAGCATCATCAGGTGATGGCGGGAACGGCGGCATCAATGGCGCCCGGTTTCGAGAGCGCCGAAGTGCTCGCCGAGACCAAGGCGTCATCCGAATACTGGGCGAAGTCGGCCGCCAAATCAAAGCACACCGCGTAACGGAAAGAAGATTGTGAAAACAATTCTTGCGGTGCTGGCGGCTGCATGGCTGGGCCTGGTCCAGGGCGAGGCGGCATTTGCGCAGGGTTATCCTTCGGGCCCCATCAAGATTATCGTGCCCTTTACGGCTGGGAGCGCGACGGACATCATGGCACGCACCGTCGGGGAGCGGCTCTCCGCTGCATACGGCCAGCCCGTCGTGGTGGAGAATCATCCCGGGGCGGGCGGCACGATCGGTATCGCGATGGTGGCCAAGGCGCCGCCGGACGGTCTGACGGTCGGTGTGGTCTCGACCGGGCACGTCGTCAATCCGGTGCTTTATCCAAACCTCACTTACGACACGATCAAGGACTTTGCCGGAGTCGCGCCGCTCGCGAGCCTGCCGAGCGTGCTGGTGGTCAACCCGGCGCTCGGGGTGAAGACGGTGAAGGAGCTCGTCGCGGCAGCCAAGGCCAAGCCGGGCAGCTTCAACTTTGGCACTGCAGGGGTCGGCAGCGCCGCCCATATCAACTCGCAGAAATTCAACGTCGCGGCCGGCATCGATGCGGTACATGTTCCGTTCAAAGGCACTCCGGAGATCCTCAACGAAACCATGGGCGGGCGCATCCAGTTTGGCTGGGTGCCGCTTGTCTCCAGCGTCGGGCCGCTGCGCGACGGCAAGCTGATGGCGCTCGCGGTGAGCACGCCCGTGCGCTCGCCCGCGCTGCCCAACGTGCCGACCATCGCCGAGGCCGGATACCCCGGCGGCGAATTCAATTTCTGGATCGCCATGCTCGCGCCGGCGCAGACCCCGCGCAACATTGTCGCGAAGCTCAACGCGGACGTGAACCGGGCGCTGCAGACGCCGGAACTGAAGCAGCGCCTCGCCAATCTCGGCGCCGATGCCATGCAGATGACGCCGGACCAGTTCGACGTCTTCCTGAAAGATGAGTTCGTCACGCTCGGCAAGGTGATGCGCGCGGCCAAGCAGTAGCTTTCGGCGCCGGATCAGGCGGGGCGGGCGCCCTGGCGCCGCCCGCGTCCGGCATAAAGGAGGGGACATGAAGTGCAATCGCATTGAATACGGCCACGGTTTTCAACTGCCGCACTACAGCCGCGTGCCGACAGATAACGGGCGCCGCGAATTCCTGAAGGACTCGCTGGCGGCGGGCGCGGGGTTGATGAGCCTGTCGGTGCTCGCAGGTTGCGCCGGCATGGCTGCGAGCGCGAGCGGCCCGGCCGATACGCTGCTCGTCAACGGGCGCATCGCCACCCTCAACCGGAGAAACGCTTTCGTCCCGGCGCTCGCCATCAAGGGCGACAGCATCATCGCCGCCGGATCCGAGGCCGAACTCCAGCATCTGAAAGGTCCCGCCACCGCGGTCATCGACCTGGGCGGACGCACGGTCATTCCCGGGCTCAACGATGCGCACACCCATTTCATCCGCGGCGGGCTCACCTACACGAACGAGGTGCGCTGGGACGGCGTGACTTCCCTCGCGGAAGGCATGCGGCGCGTGCGCGAGCAGGCACTGCGCACGCCCTCGCCGCACTGGGTGCAGGTGATCGGCGGCTGGACCTGGGCGCAGTTCGCGGAGAAACGCTTCCCGACACTCGACGAGATCAACGCCGCCACCGGCGACACGCCCTGCATGATCATGCATCTGTACGACCGCGCCTGGCTCAACCGCGCGGCGCTCAAGGCGCTGGGCTGGACCCAGGACACGCCCAATATGTTCGGCGGCGCAATCGATCGCGACGCCTCGGGCAATCCGACCGGCCTGGTGACTTCGACGACGAGCCTGGTAAGCCTCGTATCCGTGTGGCTGCGCATCCCGCGCCTGTCGCCGGAGGACCAGATCCTTTCCACACGCCATTTCATGCGCGAGCACAACCGCCTCGGCATCACCAGCGTCATCGACGCCGGCGGCGGCGGACAGAATTACCCCGACAACTATGCCGCCATCGCCAAGCTCGCCGCCGACGGCCAGATGACGCTGCGCATCGGCTACACGCTGTTTGCGCAGGCGCCGGGCAAGGAGCTCGAGAACTACACTGCCTGGTCGAAGCTCGTGAAGGTCGGGCAGGGCAACGACTACTACCGCATGATAGGCGCGGGCGAATACATCCTGTTTGCCGCGGGCGACGTCGCCAATTTCGCCAAGGACTATCCCGTGCCGCCGCAGGGCGTGATGGAAAAAAACCTGGCGGCGGTGGTGAAGTACGTGGTCGGCCAGGGCTGGCCGTTCAGGCAGCACACCAGTTTCGACGCTTCGGCGAGCCGTATCCTGGACGTGCTGGAGCTCGTGAACCGGGAAGTGCCCTTGAAGAACCTGCGCTGGGGGCTGGACCACTGCGAGACGCTCCAGCCGAGGACGCTGGAGCGCGTCGCGGCGCTGGGCGGCAGCATCGACATCCAGAACCGCATGTCGCTCGACGGCGAGGCATTCCTCGCCAAGTACGGCGCGCAGGCCGCGGCCGACGCGCCGCCGATCGCGCGCATTCGCGAGATGGGCATACCGCTTGCCTGCGGCACCGACGCCAACCGCGCGACCAGCTACAACCCCTGGATCGGCGTGCACTGGCTCATCACCGGCAAAACGCTCGGCGGCACGAAGCTGCAAGGCGACAGGAACCTGCTCGAGCGCGCCGAGGCGCTGCGGCTGTATACCTCGGGCGGCGCGTGGATTTCCGGCGAGGAAAACCGCAAGGGCACCCTGGAAGCCGGCAGGCTTGCCGATCTCGTCGTTCTCCCGGCCGATTACTTCAGCATTCCCGAGGACGCCATCAAGGACCTGGAATCGGTCATGACCATGGTGGGCGGAAAAGTGGTCTACGGCGCCGGGCCGTACGCGCGCCTCGCGCCGCCGGCCCCGCCGCTCGCGCAGGACTGGCTGCCGGTCAAAACCTACGGCGAATATCAGAGGCGGGCCGGCATTGCGCCGATTGCACCCGCGGGGCACCCGCATCCGCTCATCATCGGCGACAGCGGAAGCTGGAGCCTGGACTGTGCCTGTGCGGGATGAAATCGCAAGGCGCGCGGACGCTTCTGCGCGCCGATAAGAAGCGGGACGGTTCATGAAATTTCAAGGAAAGACCTGTCTCATCACCGGCGCCGCCGGCAATCTCGGCCGGGCCGTCGCCGCTGCATTCGCCTCGGCGGGCGCATCGCTGGTCCTGCTCGATCACGATGACAAGAGTCTGCGCGCGGCCTACGGAGGCGACGAGGCGCGCAGGCTGCTCGTGCGCGCCGACTTGTCGGATGCGGCATCCGTGGCAAAGTCGGTGGAGCTCGCCGCCGCCCGCTTCGGCCGCATCGACGTCCTGTGCAATCTCGCCGGCGGTTTCCGCTCGGGGCATCCCGTGCACGAAACTCCCGATGAGACCTGGAAATTGATGATCGACCTCAACGCGGGCAGCGTGATCAACACCGCCCGCGCCGTGGTGCCCGGGATGCTCGCCGCCGGCCGGGGCAGCATCGTCAATATCGCGGCCCTCGCCGGCCTCGGCGGCAAACAGGACATGGGCGCCTACGCCGCCTCGAAAAGCGCCGTCATCCGGCTGACCGAGAGCATGTCGCTCGAGCTCCGCGACAAGGGCATCAATGTCAATTGCATCATGCCGAGCATCATCGACACGCCGCAGAACCGCGCCGCCATGCCCAAGGCCGACCCGCGCCGCTGGGTGGCGCCGGAGGCGCTCGCCGAGGTCGTGCTCTTTCTCGCCTCGGACAGCGCGCGCGCCATTCACGGCGCCGCGGTTCCCGTTACCGGGCTGGTTTGATCTGGACCGATGTGACGGCGATGACTGAAGTCTTCATCTGCGACGCGATTCGCACCCCGTTCGGGCGCTACGGCGGCGCGCTCTCCTCGATCCGCACCGACGACCTCGCCACGCTTCCCATCAAGGCGCTGATGGAGCGCAACCCCTCGGTGGACTGGGCCGCCCTGGACGACGTCATCTACGGCTGCGTCAACCAGGCGGGCGAGGACAACCGCAACGTCGCGCGCATGGCGCTGCTGCTCGCCGGCCTGCCGCAGACGGTGCCCGGCGCGACGGTGAACCGCCTGTGCGGATCGAGCCTGGATGCCGTCGGCACCGCGGCGCGCGCGATCAAGTGCGGCGAAACGCAGCTCATGATCGCGGGCGGCGTCGAGAGCATGTCGCGCGCCCCGTTCGTGATCGCCAAGGCGGACAGCGCGTTCTCGCGCGCGGCGAAGATCGAGGACACCACCATCGGCTGGCGCTTCGTCAACCCGCTCATGAAGTCGAAGTACGGCATCGATTCCATGCCCGAGACCGCCGAGAACGTCGCGGCAGAATTCAAGGTGGCGCGCGCCGACCAGGACGCCTTTGCGCTGAGGAGCCAGCAGCGCTGGGCGGCGGCGCAGGCGGCGGGCTTCTTCAAGGCGGAAGTCGTCCCCGTCACCATCGCGCAGAAAAAAGGCGATCCGAAGATCGTCTCGGCGGACGAACATCCGCGCCCCGACGCCACGCTCGAATCGCTCGCCAGATTGAAAGGCGTGGTCAAGCCCGAGGGCACGGTCACCGCGGGCAACGCCTCGGGCGTGAACGACGGCGCCTGCGCGATGATCCTCGCCTCCGACGCCGCGGCGAAAAAGCACAGGCTGACGCCGAAGGCGCGCGTTCTCGCCATGGCCACCGCGGGCGTGGCGCCGCGCATCATGGGTATGGGCCCGGCGCCGGCGTCGAGGAAAGTGCTCGAAAAGACCGGCCTCAAGCTCGCGCAGATGGACGTGATCGAGCTGAACGAGGCCTTTGCCGCGCAGGCGCTCGCGGTGACGCGCGACCTCGGCCTGCCCGACGATGCCGCGCATGTCAATCCGAACGGCGGCGCGATCGCCGTCGGCCATCCGCTGGGCGCATCCGGTGCGCGCCTGGTGACCACAGCGCTTAATCAACTGCAGGCGAAGAACGGACGCTATGCGCTCTGCACCATGTGCATCGGCGTGGGGCAGGGGATCGCGCTCATAATCGAGCGGGTCTGAGGCAACAGAATTGTCGTTTCCCGCGACGGCGGATTCGTAAAACCAATGGGGCCACCGAGCTACAAGAAAGCGCACGCCTATTCGTGCTGCGGAGCGCTCCTGACGATGTAGCCGCCGGACTTCTCATCGCGCTCGAGCTGCAGCATGTGGCGCGATTCGGCCTCGTCGAGCAGCTTCGAGAACGAGGAGAAGCCGTAGAACGACTCGTTGAAGCCCGGACTGCGGCGCTTGAGCGCCTGCTTCACCATCGAGCCCCAGATCTTTTCTTCGGAGCCGCGCTCGGCGATCAGGGCTTCGACTGTTTCCATCACCATCTCGAGCGCCTTCTCGGTCTTGTCCTCGGCGTCCTTCGGGGCGGCTTCGCCGGCGGCGGCGGGCTTGCCCTGCGGCTTCTTCCTCGGCTGCCTGCGGACGGGCTTCTCGCGCACCAGGTCGTCGTAGAAGATGAACTCGTCGCAGTTCGCGATCAGAAGGTCGGAAGAGGAATTCTTCACGCCGACGCCGATTACGGTCTTGTTGTTCTCGCGCAGTTTCGACACGAGCGGCGAAAAATCCGAGTCGCCGCTGATGATGACGAAAGTGTCCAC
>JBGPYQ010000045.1:0-18211 GCA_041493345.1 Gammaproteobacteria bacterium
CTTCGGGCCTGATCTCGCCGAAGGCCGCGTAGCTACTCCCTTCTTGCAGGAACGGCGCTCGATCCGCAGCTACGTCTTGCGCCAGGGGCGCGTCACCAGCGCGCAGCGGCGCGCGCACGACGAGTTGATGCCCGTATACGGCGTGCCTTTCGAGCCCGCCCTTCTCGATCTCGATCGCCTGTTCGGCCGCGCCGCGCCGAGGATCCTCGAGATCGGATTCGGCATGGGCGAGACTACAGCGATGATCGCGCAGGCGCACCCCGAAAACGATTATCTCGGCGTCGAGGTGCACACTCCGGGCGTCGGCGGTCTCCTGAAGCGCGTCGCCGAGCAGAATCTGAAGAATGTGCGCATCGTCCAGCACGATGCTGTCGAAGTATTGCAACAGATGATCGCCCCCGCCGCGCTTGACGGCGTGCACCTTTTTTTTCCAGATCCCTGGCCGAAGAAACGCCACCACAAGCGGCGCCTCATTCAGCCCGCTTTCGTCGCGCTGCTTGCTTCGAGAATGAAGCCCGAAGCCGATGTCCACGCCGCAACCGACTGGGAAGATTATGCGCGGCAAATGCTGGAAGTGCTCTCAGCCGAGCCGTCGCTGAAAAACACGGCGTCCGGCTTCACCGCACGTCCGGAGACGCGGCCCGAGACGAAATTCGAGAGCCGCGGCCTCAAGCTCGGGCACCGGGTGTGGGACCTGGTGTTCAGGAAGGCTTGACGGGCAGGAAGAGCTGCAGCAGGTCGTTCAGGAACCGCTGCCCCAGCTCGGTCGGCCGGATGTGCTCGTGGTCGCGGACGATCAATCCGCGCGCCTCGGCCTCTCGCAGCAGCTTTTCCGCGGCCGCGATCTGCAGCCCCGTGCGCTCGGCAAATGAGCTCACGGGAAACCCCTCGGCAAGACGCAGCGCATTCATCATGAACTCGAACACCCGATCCGCGCGAGCGACCTCGTGTTTCTCCTGCACGGGGCGCCCTTCGGCGGCCCGCTCAAGATATTCCCTCGGCTGCTTGTAGCGCGCGCTGCGCTCGATGCGGTCGGCAAAGCTCAGCTTGCCGTGGGCGCCGGCGCCGATGCCGAGGTAGTCGCCGAAGCGCCAGTAGTTGAGGTTGTGGCGGCACTCGCGGCCGGGTTTCGCCCAGGCCGAAGTTTCGTAGTGAAGGTAGCCGCCCCGCGACAGCACCGCCGCGATGCGATCCTGCATCTCCGCCGCCGCATCCTCGTCGGGCAATGCCGGCGGATAACGGTGGAAAACCGTGTTCGGTTCGAGAGTGAGATGGTAGAACGACAAATGCGCCGTGCCGGCGCCGAGCGCGGCCTGGACATCGGCGAGGGCTTCATCGACCGTCTGCTGCGGTAGCGCGTACATGAGATCGAGGTTGATGTTGTCGAAAGAGCCGCGGGCAATCTCGATGGCCCGCCTCGCCTGCGCGTCGTCGTGGATGCGGCCGAGCGCCTTCAGGTGCTTCGGGTTGAAGCTCTGGATGCCGATCGACAGCCGATTGACCCCGGCCGCGCGGTAGCCGCGGAATTTTTCGGCCTCGAAAGTTCCCGGATTGGCTTCCAGCGTGATCTCGCAGTCCGCCGCAAGCGGCAGCCGCGCGCGGAACGCCGAGATCAGCGTCTCGATCGCTGCGGCCGAAAACAGGCTCGGCGTGCCCCCGCCGAAAAAAATGCTGTACACGCGCCGTCCCCAGACGTCGGGCAGGGCGATCTCGAGGTCGCTCACCAGCGCCTCGACGTAGGCTTTTTCCGGAATCTCGCGTTTTAATTCGTGGGAATTGAAGTCGCAGTACGGGCATTTCCTGACGCACCAGGGCATGTGCACGTACAGACCGAGCGGCGGCAGCTGCGCGAGGCGGGTTTCCGCGGGCGAGGGCGCGACGGTGACGGTCACGGCCTAGAGGCCTTCTTTCAGCTTCGCCAGCAGCCGCCGCAGCGCCTTGCCGCGGTGACTGAAGAGGTTTTTCTGATCAGGATCGAGCTCGGCGGCGGTTTTGCCGAGGTCCGGCAAAAAGAAATGCGGGTCGTAGCCAAAGCCGTTTTCGCCGCGCGCAGAGGCGATGACCTCGCCCGCCCAGCTGCCTGCGGCGATCACCGGCTCGGGGTCATCCGCGTGGCGCAGGAGCGCGATCACGCAGGTGTAGTGCGCGCGCCGGTCCACTTTGTCCGCAAGAAGCAGAACCAGCTTTTCGTTATTGCGCGCATCCCGGATTTCACGCCCGGGCATTGAGCCCGGCGGGGGCTCCCCGGCAAACCGAGCCGAATGCACGCCCGGCTCCCCGCCGAGCGCGTTCGCGCAGAGTCCGGAATCGTCGGCGAGCGCGGCAAGCCGGGTGCGGCGGCTTGCGTGGCGCGCCTTGGCCAGCGCGTTCTCGACGAAGGTGCCGTGCGGCTCCTCGGCGTCGTCCACGCCCAGCCGGGCTTGCGCAATGACTTCGATGCCGAGCGGGCCAAGCAACGCTTCCAGCTCGCGCAGTTTTCCGGAGTTGGATGAAGCCAGGACCAGCTTTTTCACTCGGGCATTTTACCTTGGCACCCCCTCTCCCCGGCGATGGGGAGAGGGTTCGGGTGAGGGGAAACTCTGCGCCGCCACCCTCACCCCGGCCCTCTCCGGCAAGCGCGAGAGGGAAGTTTCACGTAAGGCCCAAGGCCTGTTTCTGCTTCTGGATGAGCTCGGCAATGCCCCGCTTCGCCAGCGCGACCAGGGCGTCCATCTGGACCGCCGAGAAGGGCTCGCCTTCGGCAGTGCCCTGGACCTCGACGAAGCCACCCGAGCCGGTCATCACCACGTTCATGTCGGCATCGCAACCCGAGTCCTCGGGGTAATCGAGATCGAGCACCGGCATGCCCTCGTAGAGACCCACCGACACCGCGGCAACAAAATCGCGGATCGGCGAGGCCGGGATCAATTCGCGCCGCACCAGCGTCCCGAGCGCGTCGTGCAGCGCGACGAACGCCCCCGTGATGCCCGCGGTGCGCGTGCCGCCGTCGGCCTGGATGACATCGCAGTCGATCTGCACCGTGCGCTCGCCCAGTTTTTCCAGGTCGGTCACCGCGCGCAAGCTCCGGCCGATGAGGCGCTGTATTTCCTGCGTGCGCCCGGACTGCTTCCCGCGCGCCGCCTCGCGCACCGTGCGGGTGTGCGTGGAGCGCGGCAGCATGCCGTATTCGGCCGTGACCCAGCCCTGGCCGCGGCCCTTGAGAAATCCCGGGACCCCCTCCTCGACGCTCGCGGTGCAGATCACGCGCGTGTCGCCGAAAGCGATCAGCACCGAGCCTTCCGCATGGCGCGTGAACTGGCGCTCGATGCTGACGGGCCGCAATTCGTCGGGCCGGCGCCTGCTCAGTCGGATCATCGCGGTTTTTCCGGCGTGTTCTTGCCGATCGCGTCGCGAATTTCTTCGATGGCGCGCTCGATCTCCTCTTCGGTAAGACCGGTCTGGTCGTACAAGCTCCCGCCGAAATCCTCGAGCTGCGTGGTAAACCCGTCCATTTCGACCGTCTGCGTCGAAATCTCGCCCACCTCCGCGCCTGTCTCGCTCGCCGTCCAGGTCATCGCTATCACCGACAGGTTGTCGGCTTCCCCGCCCGCGCGCAACTCGGCCGCATCGAGCAGCTGGGGCATGGCCTTCATGATGTCGTCTTTCAGCAACGCCGCGGCGATGATCTTGCCGGAGAGCGGTCCCCACAGCCCGTCGGTGCACAGGATCAGGGTGTCTCCCTTGCGCAGCGCGGTTTTTTTGGACAGCTCGACCTGGGGCGGCGAGGCGCCGCCCACGCAGTTGAAGATCCTGTTGCGCTCCGGATGCGCGGCAACCGCCTCCTCCCGCATGCGCCCCTGGGTCACCAGCATCTGCACGCGCGAGTGATCCTTGGTCTGTGCGTCGATGCGCCCGTCGCGCACGTGGTACAGCCGCGAATCCCCCACGTGCGCCCAGTACGCCACCGCGTCCTGCACCACGCAGGCGACGCAGGTGGTGCGCGGTGTCTCTTTCAGCGCGCGCGCGCGCGCGTAATCGACCAGCGCATGGTGCGCGTTGGTGATGCTCCTGTGCAGGAAAAGGAAGGGGTCGCGGAGCGTGGGCATCGCTTCCCGCTCGAATGCCTCCGTGAGAAACTGCACGGCGATGTGCGAGGCGACCTCGCCGTGCAAGTGTCCGCCCATGCCGTCGGCCACCACCATGAGCATTGCGTCGCGGCTGAAAGAATAGCCGATGCGGTCCTGGTTCTCCTTGCGCTCGCCCTTGCGGCTTTCCCGGAAGATGGTGAATTTCATCGCCGCCTCAGCTTCGAGATCGTTCCCAGTACGCTGTCGAGCAACGTGGATTTGCGATGCACTTCGGGATCTTTTTCGCCCATCAACACCTTCTGCAGCGACATCACGCTCTGCGGGCGCTTGAAATGATCCAGGTTCAGGCACCAATCAATCGTGTTCAGCAGTTGGCGCGAATATTTCCGGTGCCAGATCTTGGCCGCCGACACGTAGCGGTCCTTCTCCATGCGCTGGTCCGCCGCCTGGGGCGCCGCCCCCGCAAGGCACGCGAACATGGTCGCGCCGACCGCATAGCAGTCGCTCCAGGGCCCGAGCAGCTCGCGATTCCTGTACTGCTCCGGCGGTGCGAACCCGGGCGTATACATCGGGTTGAGTTTCATGCCTTCTTCGCTCAGGGTCTGGCGGGCCGCGCCGAAATCGATCAATACGGGAGTGCCGTCGTTACGTATGTAGATGTTGGCGGGCTTGATATCCAGGTGGAGGAGCTTGTTCGAATGCACCTCGCGCAAGCCGTTCAAGAGCTGCGTGAACACGTGGCGTATGAAGTTTTCCTTGATCTCGCCGCGGCGTGCTTGGATGTGCTCCTGCAGCGTCCTGCCGCGCTCATAGCGCATCACCATGTACACCGTCTCGTTGGCACGAAAGAAATTCAGCACTCGAACCACGTTCGGATGCGCCAGGCGCGAAAGCGACCGTCCTTCCTCGAAGAAGCACTTCATGCCGTAGCGGAACGTGGCGAGGTTTTCCTCCGCAATCGAAGGCAGCGCGTCGCCCTTTTTTCTCAGCGCCAGCTGGCTGGGAAGGTATTCCTTGATCGCTACCGGCTGGTCGAAATCGTCGAAGGCGAGATAGACAATTGAAAACCCGCCGGACGAGAGTACGGTCGCAATACGGTAGATATCCAGGACATATCCGTCCGGCAGAGGCTGATTGGCCTGATGGGCCATGGAGGGGTAGCGGCGCGGTGTTTGTAACCGTTATGATAGGGGCGTTGTCCATGCCTCCGCTGGCATTATAAGGGTTGCAGGCGATTAAAAAATCACACTCCATGATTCAAAGCATGACCGGATACGCCGCCGTCACCCGAGAATCGCCGACGGTCTCGCTTGCGGGAGAGCTGAAAAGCGTCAACGGCCGCTTTCTCGATATCCAGTTCCGGCTCCCCGATGAGCTGCGCGCGCTCGAGCCGCAGTTTCGCGAGCTGATCCAGGGGCGGGCGAGCCGCGGCAAGGTGGAATGCCGCGTCTCCGTCACGCCTGCGGCCGGCTCGGCGCCGCAGCTCGCGCTGAACGACGCGCAGCTTGGCGCGCTTGCCGACGCTTCGCGCAAAGTGCGCGCGGCCATCCCCGATGCGCTGCCGCTGCGCGTGGGCGAAGTGCTGAACTGGCCGGGGGTGCTCGGCGACGACCGATCGGTGGCGCTGCGCGAGGCCTGCATGGCGCTGGTGCGCGAGCTGCTCGATGAATTCGCCTCGACGCGCGCGCGCGAGGGCGGCAAGCTCGAGCAAATGCTCGCCGAGCGTCTCGATCGCATGGGTTTGCTGCTGGCTTCGGTCCAGCCAAGGCTGCCCGAGGCGATTGCCGCCTACCAGGAAAAGCTTGCCGCGCGCTTTCGCGAGGCGCTCAGCGGCGGGAACGAGGAGCGCATCCGCCAGGAGGTCGCCCTGTTCGGGGTCAAGGCGGACGTCGCGGAGGAACTGAACCGCCTGGGCGCGCATCTCGAGGAAGTGCGCCGGGTCCTCAATGCCGGGGGCGCGGTCGGCAAGCGTCTCGATTTCCTCATGCAGGAACTGAACCGCGAAGCGAATACCTTGGGCTCGAAATCCGTCTCGAAGGAACTATCCGACGCGAGCCTCGAATTCAAGCTGCTGATCGAGCAGATGCGCGAACAAATCCAGAACATCGAATGAACGGCAATCTCTTTATCATCTCCGCGCCCTCGGGCGCGGGCAAATCATCGCTGGTGAACGCCGTGCTCGCTCGGGACCGGAATCTCGCGCTGTCGGTCTCCTTCACCACCCGGAGTCCGCGCGCAGGCGAGGTCGACGGGCGCGAGTACCACTTTGTCGACAGGAAATCCTTCGAGGCCATGCTCGAGCGCGGCGAATTTCTGGAATCGGCTGAAGTGCATGGAAACCACTACGGCACCTCGCAAAAGTGGATCGGCGAGGCGCGCGCACAGGGCCTCGATATCGTGCTCGAGATAGACTGGCAGGGCGCCCGGCAGTTGCGGCGCGTCTTTCCCGAGGCGGTGAGCATTTTCATCATGCCGCCCTCCCCTAGTGAGCTCGAGCGCCGGCTGCGCGCGCGCGGCAAAGACTCCGACGAGGCCATTCGCACGCGCCTTGCCAATGCCCGGGAGGAGATCGGCCACGTCTCCGAATTCGATTATGTTATAATTAACAACGAGTTCGAAGATGCGCGCCGGGATCTTGCCGCAATCGTGCGCGCAGCCAGACTGACCCTTCCCCACCAGAGCGCACGGGTTCCGGAAACTTTTGACATGTTTCGCTAGACTATCGAGGATATATGGCCCGAATCACCGTTGAAGATTGCATGAAACTCATTCCGAACCGCTTCCAACTCACGCTGGCGGCAACGTACCGCGCGCGCCAACTCGCACAGGGCGGCACGCCGCTGATCGAGACCACGCGCGACAAGCCCACCGTGATCGCGTTGCGCGAGATAGCGGCCGGCAAGATCGGTATCGAATACCTGAGCCGCGTCCACACAGGGTGAATCCGGACAGCGACATTGCCCCCCTGACAAGGGGGTGAGTCATGGCCGCGGTCGCGATCGCCGACCTCAGGCGGCACCTCGGCTACCTGAAGCCGGGCGACATAGTGCGCATTGAACAGGCCTACCAGTTCAGCGATACCGCTCATCACGGACAGTTCAGGAAGAGCGGCCAACCCTACATCTCGCATCCTCTGGCCGTCGCCGAGATCGTCGCCGACTGGCAGCTCGACGCTCAGGCGGTGATGGCGGCGCTGCTGCACGACGTGGTGGAGGACACCGCCGTTTCCACGGGTGAAATCACCGAGCGGTTCGGCAAGCCCGTGGCGGAACTCGTGGACGGCGTCTCCAAGCTCGATCGCATTGAATTCCAGTCCCAGGCCGAGGCCCAGGCCGAGAACTTCCGCAAGATGCTGCTCGCGATGGCGCGCGACGTGCGCGTCATTCTCATCAAGCTCGCCGACCGGCTGCACAATATGCGCACGCTCGAGGCAGTGAGCCCGGAAAAGCGCCAGCGCGTCGCGCGCGAGACGCTGGAGATCTACGCGCCGATCGCCAATCGCCTGGGCCTGGACAGCCTCTATCGCGAGCTGCAGGAGCTTTCCTTCTGCCATCTACATCCCCTGCGCTACAAAGTGCTCGCCAAGGCGATCAAATCCGCGCGCGGCAACCGCCGGCAGGTGGTCAACAAGATTCTCAAGGCGATCCAGGAGCGCCTGCCCGAGGCCGGAATCGAGGCCGCCGTCACGGGGCGCGAGAAGCATATCTACGGCATCTACAGGAAAATGATGGGCAAGCACCTGTCGTTTTCGCAGGTGCTCGATATCTACGGCTTTCGCGTCATCGTGAAGGACGTGCCGGCCTGCTACCTCGCCCTGGGCGCCCTGCACAGCCTGTACAAGCCCGTGCCGGGGAAATTCAAGGATTACATCGCCATTCCCAAGGTGAACGGCTACCAGTCCCTGCACACCACGCTCATCGGCCCCTTCGGAATGCCGGTCGAGATTCAGGTTCGCACGCAGCAGATGCACCGGATCGCCGAGACCGGCGTCGCTTCGCACTGGCTGTACAAGAGCTCCGACGCGGAGATCAACGAGGCGCAGCAGCGCACCCACAAGTGGCTGCAGTCGCTGCTCGACATTCAGCACGCCTCGGGCGACGCCGCCGAGTTCCTCGAGCACATCAAGGTGGATCTCTTCCCCGACGAGGTCTACGTGTTCACGCCCAAGGGCAAGATCCTGGCGATGCCGCGCGGGGCGACGGCGGTGGATTTTTCCTACGCGGTGCACACCGACATCGGCAACCGCTGCGTCGCGGCGAAGATCAACTACGAGCTCGCGCCGCTGCGGACCGAACTCAAGAACGGCGACCGGGTCGAGATCATCACCGCCGCGCACGCCCACCCCAATCCCGCGTGGCTCTCCTACGTGAAGACCGCCAAGGCGCGCGCGCAGATCCGGCATTTCCTCAAGACCATGCAGTCCGACGAGGCTGCGGCGCTCGGCGAGCGCTTGCTCAGCCAGGCCATTCGCGCGCTCGGCGCGAAGCCCGCCCAGGCGACGCCGCAGCGCTGGGAGAAGCTAGTGCGCGAAATCGGGGCGAAGTCGCGGCAGGAAGTCGTGGCGGACATCGGCCTGGGAAAGCGGCTCGCCGCGATCGTCGCTAGGAAGCTGCTGTCGCTCTCCGAGCATCACGCAGCCGACGGAGTAACACCGGCCGGCTCCATCGTCATTCACGGCTCGGAGGGCATGGCGGTGCAGTTCGCCAAGTGCTGCAATCCGATCCCAGGCGACCCCATCATGGGCTTCATCAAGAAAGGCCAGGGCTTGGTGATCCACACCGACGACTGCTCGACCGCGGCGAAGTCGCGCGGCGATCCCGAAAAATGGCTGGACGTCGAGTGGGCCCCCGAGACCGACAAGATGTTTGACGTCGCGATCCGCGTGACGGTCGTCAACCAGCGCGGCGTGCTCGCCAAGGTCGCTGCCGCCATCGCTGATTCCGGCTCCAATATCGACAACGTCAGCATGGACGAGGAGCGCAGCCTCTACACCATGATCCACTTCACCCTGCAGGTCGCCAACCGCCTGCACCTCGCCAAAGTGATGCGCGCGCTGCGGCGCATACAGCAAGTGGTGAGAATCGCGCGAATGAGGGACTAAAATCCCCCTTATCAAGAGGGATTGCCGGAATCTCCCGGCTTGCCCGCGGGAATCAAGCGCTCCACCCACCCGAGCCCGTCCTGCAATCGCGTCTGGACGAGACCCCATCCCAGCGCCGCGCCGATTGCATTTGCGACCATGTCGGCCACCTCGAAGGTGCGGTAGTCCGTCAATCCCTGCAGGAATTCCAGCGCCACGCCCATTGCCGCGAAGGCCAGAGTTATCGTGATCTGGCGCATTGAACCGCGGTAGAGCATACCGAACCAGAACGACAGACCGCCGTATGCAGCGAAGTGTGCAAGCTTGTCCCGGCCCTCCCCGAGATCCACCGACACGGGAATGAGCGACAAGACCACGACCGCCGCGATCATTCCCCATCCGAGCACAATCCACGGGCGCCGATAACGGTACGGCTTCGGTTCAGGCAAATGCGGTCCGGTCATGTGCGATCAGTTGCACGGAATCCAGTTCAGCGGGTGATCCCAAACGGTCTCACCGAGCCCTATAGCGGCGCCCGCGACCACGAGCGGCGTCTGGCTGAGCTTCGTGACCTTGATTGCGACCCGGAACGCGGCGGGGTCGCCGGTTTGCGTCTCACCCTCGATCCACTCCTTCAGGCCGATGCCGACGGAGGACTCGCGGCAGACCTTCACTCCGGGCTTCGCCATGGCGCTCATCGCCTCCCGGGTGGCGCGAAACCTTGAAATCATCATGGGCGTGGCCCGGCCCGCTACCTTGTCGTCCTTCCACAGCCCGGCGTATTGGTCGCCGGTGGGCCAGATGTAGACACCGAAGCCGTTGCGCTTGTCGTTCGCAAAGCCGCCCTCGTAGTTCTCGCCCGCGAACGCCGAGCGTGCGCCCCAAACGTAGAGGCCCGCGCCGTTCTTTAAATCGTCCGCGAATTCGCCCTCGTAACGGTCGCCCCAAGGCCAGGTTTTCACGCCGCGGCCGTGCTTCTTGCCTTCGCGGAATTCTCCGGCGTAGACGGCCGTTCCCCTGGCGGTGCCCCACCCTTCGGCCTTTCCGTCCTTGCACCCGCCGTCGTGAAACGCTTGCAGCTCGGGATCGAGTACGAGGCACTTCGGAGCCCCTTGAACCCGGGCGGGACATGCGATCACCAAGGCGGCGATAACGAGCTGCCGGAGGAGAAAACGTGAAAGCGTCAAATATTCGGTTTGGGGCATCGGCTATCCCTGCGGCTTTTCGAGGCTTTCCAATGTGCTATTTCGTTTCCCACATTAGCATGACGCTCGTCGGGCTCACGACGACCTTCGGGCCGTTATTTTCGGGTTTGCGCCGCTGCTCCCAGTAGAAATCGCCGAGGGCAAATCCGAGCAGGGAGCTCGCCACCATGTCCGACACCCAGTGCCGGCGCGACGCGACTCCGCCGGCGTTGGTCAGCATGGCCAATCCATAGAGCCACGGCGCCTCATACTCCCTCGCGAAAGGCGTAATCGCCGCCCACATGACGGTGGAGTTGTTCGAAGGCAAGGAGGCGTTCGAGCGTTTGAACGGCTCAAAATTCCCCGGCCCGACGTCATCCACCGGCCGCGCCCGTCCGAGCGCCGGCTTGAGACCCAGGTTCACGAGCAACCCCGTCGCGCCCGCCTGCAACGCGGCAAGGCCGGTGCTGCTCAGGCGCTGGTCCTGCTCGGATAGCGCCGCAAGCGCCGCCGCGCCCATGGCAACGACCGGCAAGCCGTTCCCCATCGATTCCTGCGCCCGCGTCTCTCGGGTGTTGGAACGGCGATCGTAGAATTTGGACACGGGCCGATCGAGCACCGCCGAGCCGAGTACCACTCCGGTCCCGATGAAGAGGCGCTCCCACGTATCGCCGCTGCCGAACGCACTCGCGCCCTCGCCCCAGTCGCGCGCGGTCATCTTGCCCAGATTTTCGAAGGGACGGTCCCACATCGGATCGCCGAGCGACGGCAGATGGTAATCGTCCTCCATGTCGCCCAGGCGCGAGAGCCCGTCGTACTTGTGCATGTCGAGCATCATCGGCTTTTCGATCATCTCATACAGGTCGACGGGCGAACGAACCATCTGCCCGACGTCTCGGGTCCAAGGCGCAAGCGAGAACCCGCCCGTCGCCCGGGTATCTTCGGCAAGCAGGGCCTCGAACGGGATCGACACAAACACGCCCTTGTCGCGGTAGTTTTTTTCGTTCCCTATGCCCGCGTCCACAGCGTCGGTCACCGTGTACCACGCGCCCAGCTCGATACCGATGCGAAAGCGCCGCTTGATTTCGGTGCGCACGCCGTAGTCCCGCGCAAGAAACCGCCCCGCCCGCAATGTAACGGTGGACTGATACGGCAGTTTGTAGTGCAGCGCCGCCAGCGCGGTAACCGTCCGGTAATCGTTGAAACCGAACCGACCCTCGATGTCGCGCTGTTTCACCGCGTCGACGCTCACGTCGAACGCCCAGGGCGTGCCGCGCTCCACGTACAGCCACTGCCCGCCCACGCCGCCGTACATCTGCTCGTACAGTCCTCCCGTCAACCTGCCGTAAGTCCGTTCGGAGAATTGAACCACGCGGTTGAGCAGCACGTGATCGATTCTCAGCTTCGGGCCGCTCGAGTAATCGGCGAAATTGGAGCGGACGTGCGGAAGCTCGCTGTTGCTTACCCCGATGGCATCGCTGATATTTTCATACAGCGTATACGCCACTCCGGTCTGTAAAAAGAGCTGCTGCGCGAGCTCGCGGTTGTAGAGCGCGAGCGCGCTGAGGTTGTACTGAAATACATTCGGGCCGTTCAGGTACGTGCTTAACATAGGCTTGAGCTGGAACCGGTTCAGGCCGGTGTCCTGGCTTTTGAAACTGACGAAGTTGCCTTCGTTGCCGTAGAGGACAGCGGCCTGTGTCGGCTCCGCTAGGGCCGCCATCAACTCACCTTGTTCCTTTTCGAAATAAGAGGAAGACGCCGCGTAGCGGATCGCGACCGACTCGGCCAGGGCCTGCCTCGTCAGCATGCCGTTGAAGTAGCGGTTGAGCTTCTGCAAATCGAAAAATTCGTAGGTCGCGAGCGGCAAACCGTTCGTCGTATAGGTGATGCGGATCTCCGTGGTGTCGATCGGCGCCAACAGCAACACCGTTCTCGCCGCGCGCCCGGCCGCGCGGCTCATCTGCGATATGCGGCTGTTGGTCAACGTGACCTCGATGCGAGCATTCGGCTCCATACGGATGCGGACGTCCTTGAAATCCTGCCTGTGCAGCGCTTCGTACATGCGCTTCCTGTAGCCTGCGTCCTGCTCCCATTGCGCGAGCGTCGGCCGGGGGATGATTTTCACGTAGGGCTCGGGCTCGGCGACTTTCGGTATCCATTCCTTGCGCTCCAGGGGAAGGGCAACGTAGGCGCTCAATCCCGCCACCCCGCGCCGATTCGACAGAGCCGTTGTCACCCAGCCCAGGCGATATTCTATTGCATAGGACATGCCGGGCGTGCGGCTTGCGACGTGCGACTCATCGGCGAACGGAAAGCGCTTGTAGTCGCTGGCGTCGTACTCGGCGACGAACGACCAGTTCCTGAGCCATGAGGGCGAGTACCGCGCGCCCCCGTACGCCCCGTCTATGAGCTTGCGCCCGTACCCCAGCGTGACTTGCGCATCGCCCAGGGTCTTGGTCGCCGCGACGAACTGGCGCTCGAACAGGCGCGTGCCCACCGGGTCCTGCGCACCGAGCGCGACCGACGGCCACCCGCCTTCTTCGGGCATCAGGCGGATCTTGAGACCGCCGGTCTTGTCCTTGTAGCTCCCGTAAGCGGCGCCGAATCCGTTACTTTCAGTGCTGAATGCAGGAACGCCGTTGATCCGGGTGACCCCGAGGTTGGTCTCAAGCCAGGGGAGAAGCGTGGCGTTCGCCGAGAGATCGAAATACGGCCGCGCCCAGGACGTGCCGAAGCGCAAAGTCCCATCGGGATCGAATCTGCCGTCGGGCATTCTGATGAGCCCGGTGGAATCCGCGCCGGCAATTGAACAGCACCCGGCCGCGGAAAGAAAGACCCAGCAGACTAACGATTGGCGCATGGCACCTTGCAGAGGTGGAATCCGTCATTGGCTTCACCTCGATAAGCGGCGAGCGCAGGGCCTCAGGGTCCTGCGCTCGCCGCCCGCCTGGGGAATATTAGTGGTTGGAGGCGGAATGGTTCGCGGCGGCAGCGGCCAAGCCGGCAAATCCAACGGCGATGACGGTGCCGATAATCGAGGGGTCTCCGCCAGGCGTCGCGCCCGTTCCCGTGGCGCCAGTACTTGCGCCGCCGGCTCCCGCGGCGCCGGCGCCAACCGCCGCGCTTTTTATCGTCTCGAAATCCGTCGGAACGGAAGAGGGAAGCGCTTCCGCCGTACCGGCGGTTGCCGGTGTCGTGGCGCCGGCTACGGCGCCGGGCGCTCCCGCGCTGAAGGGGGCCTTTCCCGCCGCCTGGCTGTTCGGGTCAGTCGCGAATGCTCCGAACGCCGCCAAAATGGCGCAAATCCCCCAAATCCACGACATCCATCGGCTACGCATCAATTCGGACCCCTGCGGCGTGGCGTGCATGTTGCATGAGCAAGTCTACCAAAAAAAACCGCCAGATTACTCGGCTGGGTTCATCATGGCGCGTAGCTCCGGGGTGGCCGGGGGCAATGTGTCGGAAAACGCTTCATGGAAATCTCCGGGTTAGTATCGGCAACATCGGGGACGCAGCGGCCCTGTACCCGGGCTGGCCTCACTATCTTATGGCTGATTCAATATTCAAATTGAAAGTGATTGCCTCGGTCATTGCGGCGGGACCGGTCATCGCCATTGCCGGCGTCATACCCGAAACCATCCGTTCCCTTCCCGGCTCGTCCCTGCCGCAGCCGGTCGATATTTGGCAGGCAATTCCAAGTCTCCTTATTCTCCTCCTTAGCGGCATCGCTTCGGCTTTCACGGGCTATCTCATCGTCCGCTATGAGTCTCTGCACGCCCGCTGGAGCCACGACCCCGTCGAGAGCGGGCCCCATAAATTTCATGCCAGACCCACCCCGCGCATTGGCGGCCTTGGCCTGTTGGCCGGTCTCTTAGCATCCGGGGCCGCATTGCTCGTGGCCGAGAAGGGCGTCTTTCGCGGGCAATTCGGCTACCTGCTGCTCGCCTGCCTGCCCGCGCTTCTGGGAGGGTTTGCCGAAGACGTGACCAAGAAAATCAGCGTCGCGACTCGCCTGATGTTCACCATGCTGGCTGCAGCTTGCGGCGCGTGGCTGCTCGGCGCCGTCCTCCCGCGAGTGGATGTCCCCGGCGTGGACACGCTCCTGATGTGGACGCCCTTCGCAATCGCTTTCACCATTTTCGCAGTCGGTGGCGTCGCCAATGCGATCAACATCATCGACGGCTACAACGGCCTCGCCGGTGGCTGCGCGATCATTGTGCTCGCCGCGCTCGCGTACGCTTCAGTCCAGGTGGGAGATGGTTTCCTTCTCACCGCCGCGCTGGCCATGATCGGGGCGCTGCTCGGTTTCCTGGTCTGGAATTACCCGAAAGGGAAGATTTTTCTCGGCGATGGCGGCGCCTACCTGCTTGGATTCTGGCTCGCGGAACTCTCCGTGCTGCTGGTGGTACGGCACCCGGAAGTCTCACCGTGGTTTCCAATGCTGCTGCTGGTCTACCCGATATTCGAGACCCTTTTTTCGATCTACCGCAGAAAATTAGTTCAAGGCATTTCACCCGGACAGCCAGATCGCTTCCACATGCATCAGGTAATCTACATGCGCCTTGCGCGGCGAGCAACCTCGGATAGCGCCGATCCAGCGATAATAACTCGACGGAACAGCATGGTCGTACCTTACACCTGGCTCATGAGCTTATGCTGCGCGATACCAGCCGTGCTGTTCTGGAGGGAAACTTCGTGGCTTGTCGCTGCATCACTCATATTCTGTACCGGGTACTTACTGCTTTATCGGCGCCTGTTGAGGTGGAGAGTTTCCATCCCGCCAACGCGCAGCGGACATTGAAAGGCTTCTTTCGGACGGCTTGTTGCCGCCGGGCGAATAAATACAGAAAACTACGAGCTGACCATGTTTAGACCACATCCGGTAACCTGGAATTCGGGGAGCGTCAGGAACTTCTGGGATTTCTACTCGAGCCACAAGGACTCCGAAGACAGTTACTTCAGCAAGCATGGGGGAGGGTATGTCATCGATCACATTAAGAAGCGTATTTCCCTCAACGGGACCGAGGTGCTGGACTACGGAAGCGGTCCGGGATACATGCTCGATCACTTTGAAAAAAGAAATATTCGCATTGGCTACTCCGCACTCGATTTTTCGGCGGAAACAATCCGTGCCTTACAGGACACCCGTAGAGATCATCCCTTGTTCAGGGAGGCGTATGTCAATGACGAAATTGAACGCGCAGCCGATTCCCGGTTCGATGTCGTTCTCGGCTGCGAGGTGATCGAACATCTGGCTTCGGATGAACTTGGAAGCATGATGAATCTCTGTCGCCGCAAGTTACGTCCCGGCGGCTATCTGATTCTGACTACGCCAAACGACGAGAACCTGGCCGCGGCGGCGTGCATCTGTCCCGAATGCGGGTGTATTTTCCACAGATGGCAACATGTCCGCTCCTGGACTCGCGAAACTTTGCGGCGGTTCCTTGTCGAACAGGGATTCTGCAACGTTGAAGTCCTAAGGACGTGGTTTGCAGGCCGCTTGGCACGAACCTGCTACAGGGTAAGGGGCATCATGACGAGAAATTATCAGGATAGCTCGCTCCTGGCTATAGCGCGAACCCCGCTTTGAATGCACACTGGCTGCCTGAGGCTGCAGACTGATTCCGGACAGACGCCGGCAAGATGCGGTTTCCCAATTCCCTCCTCGTCCTCGCAATAAGCAGTAGCGCGGCCGCACTTGCGATTGCAGTAATGTTCGCCTGGGACGCGCCGTTTTCTCTGGGAACGTACATTCCTCAGGCCGACCTGACGACGGACTACGCTTACGGCGTCGTTGTCGCGGTCCTGTGCTACGCGTTCATCATGGTCTGCCCATTGAATTTGCCTGATCGGATCGCGATGCTCACTATCTGGAGCATCAAAGTCATGGTCGCTTTGGGGTTCATGCTGTACTACGAAAAGTTCTATCCGTTTCTCGACGCGTATGCGTACTTCGCGCAGCCCAGGGCGCCGGGCTTCTCGTGGGACGGTTTTGTCATCGGAGAGGGAACGGAGAATATCTATAACTTGATCTGGCTCTATTACCGCGTTTTCCCGGAATCGTTTCACGCCTTGAAAGTGGTTTCCAGCTTCGTTGGATTGTGGGCTGTATATCTCTTTTACCGGGCGGGGCTGATCGTTCTCGGCCGGAAAGATCTGCGCCTGCTTTACATGCTTGCATTGTTCCCTTCCGTTCTCTTCTGGTCTTCCACGATCGGAAAGGAACCGGTCGTGTTGTTTGGAATCGGGTTGTACGTGTATGGTGCAGTTGCCTGGTATGAGCGCGGTCGGGTGAGCGCCCTGGTTTTGTTGAGCCTGGGGATCGCCCTTGCCGTACTGGTGCGTATCTGGCTCGGGCCTATCATGCTGGCTCCGCTCCTGATAGCGACATTGTTCGATCGGCACAGCATCGCTAATAAGTGGATCTGGATCACGCTCGCCGTAGGCGCGTTCACCTTTATTCTCGCTCTGGTCCGGGAGCAATTCGCGATCGAGACGATTCGTGACCTGCTGGAGACTATCAACGCCACGTCGAGGCTGCCGGAAACCGGCGGCTCGAGTCAGGAACTTGCGGCGGACCTCACGCAGCCCGACCAGTTTATCGTGGCGCTGCCGCTTGCGATGTTCACCGCGCTTTTCCGTCCGCTCCCCGGTGAAGTCGCAAATATCTTCGGTTTCATCGCGGGTATCGAGAACCTTGCCTTGCTGGTGTTGCTCGGGATAGCAGCCCGTCGTTTTCGTGCGGCGGATCTCAGGGATCCGGTGATCCTGTGGGCGCTTCTTTTGATTCTCGCCTGGACGGTGGCCTATGGATTCATCTCGTACCAGAATCTCGGCACCGCCGTCCGCTATCGGGTTCAGATCCTTCCGGTACTGTTGGGGGTGCTGATGTATTTCGCTCGTAAACGCAAGGCACCCATAGCGGACGGGATCGGCGGGGGCTATCGAGTAATGCCGGGCAATTGAGCAACTGCCATGGCATGACCATCGCAACAGTGCGAATCCTTTTCGTTTGCGGCCTGGGCCTCGGGGGAGCCGAATTGATGATGCTCAAACTGTTGGCGCATATCGACCGCAAACGGTTTCATCCGGCCGTGATTTCGATTTCGAAGTCCGCCGACATTGCGGAGCAGGTTCGCCGGCTGGGTATAGAAGTCCATGCGATTGATCTGCTGTCGGCACGAGGCTTCTTTGGCGGGGGTTTTCACCTCTTTGAACTGATGCGGCGGATCAGGCCGGACATTCTCCAGGGATGGATGATCCACGGGAATTTTGCGGCCCTCTTGGCGGGGGTTTGCCTGCGCGTCCCCGTGTTCTGGGGCATTCGACATTCACGACTGCTTCGTGGGACGGACAAGAGCATCAATCTTTTTATCGAGTGGGTCCTGGGCCGGGTTTCGCGCCTTCCGGCACGAATTATCTATAACTCAGAGGCAGGGAAACGCCACCACGAAGCAATGGGTTATTATCCCGGGAGGGCGCTGGTAATTCCAAACGGGTTCGATGCAGAAAAGTTCGCGCCGTCGTTAACCGCCCGTCAGGCCGTGCGGCGCTCCCTCGACATACCGGACGATGCCGTCGTCATCGGGATGATCGCCCGTTACGATCCGGCGAAGGACCACAGAAATTTTCTTGCGGCGGCCGCCCTGCTTCGCAAGTCCAATACGAAAACGCTCTTCGTTCTGGCCGGGCGCGGCTGCGATTGGACAAATGCCGAGGTTGTATCGATCATCAACGGCCTGTCGCTGGGCGACGCGGTCAAGCTGATCGGCGAACGCTCCGATGTGCACGAGTTGATCAATGCGTTCGATATCGGAACATTGTCCTCTGCAAGCGAGGGTTTCGCGAACGCCGTCGGCGAGTGCATGTGCTGCGCC
>JBGPYQ010000216.1:0-5910 GCA_041493345.1 Gammaproteobacteria bacterium
CGCGCAGCGCCAACACCGCCCGAAAGCCTTCCATGTCGAATCTTGCGTCCGGCGCAAGGCCGAAGCGCGGCTCCATCAGGGCCTCATAGGTCCGCTCGGCCACCTTGGGATCCTGCTTCAGGCGCGTCGCGATGAGTGAAACGACCTGCGCCCGGTTCGCCGGGGCCATCGTCATCCGCACTGATTCGATGTACGCAGCGATGTAGCGCTCGAGCAGCGGTCCGTTCGCTCGCGCCCAGTTGCGCATCACGAACGCGCCGCCGGCCTGATACGGTCCGAGCAGGTCGACGGCGCGCCCAAGGCTCTTCAGCCCTGCTTCCTTCGCCGCGAACGAGAACGGCGGGTTAAGCATTCCGGCGACGGGTTCGGCCCCGGTTCTCATGGCATCGAAGCGCTCGCGGACACCGCCGATCGACTTCACCGCGTAGTCCTTGCCCTCGAACAGCCCGGCGTTCTTGAGGATCTTCTTCGCCAGCAGCGCGTACGCGGTGTTTGGCGCATCGACGAATAGCGTCTTGCCGCGAATGTCCGCGATCGACTTGATCTCGGCGCGTGCCATGAATTCGTTCATGCCGGTATCCCCGCCCGTCACGATGATCACGTCCTGGTTTGCGATCTCCACCATGCCGACGGCGTTGTCCACGGCGGCGTACGCGATTTCGAACGCGCCATTGGCGAGTCCGTCGCGCTGCGCCTGCGAGCTTGATGTGTACTGCAGATCGACCTTGATCCCGCGTTTCTCGAACACGCCGTTGGCAATGCCCACGGAAACCGGGATGTAGCTCGCGGTGGGAAAAGTATTCACGCGCAGCAGCACGGGCTCCTGGGCTGCGGCAGGCGCCGCAAGGCCGAGCATCAGCATCCAGGCGGTCAGCAGCATTGAATTGTTCTGGAGTGTCCGCATCATGGTTTTCCTCCCTTGGATCGACTTTCCCGGCTTGCCGGTGATCGAAGTCTACTCAGCACAGTGCACGAGGGAAGTGTACGAGAGTTCGGCCGGCCGCCGCAAGGCGATCTGCAGGCTGCAGTCCCGGGTCCGGATGCGGCAAATCGGGCGGCCTGTTCGCCGGGCCGGTCCCCGGGAAAAAGTGGTTGAACCGCAAGAAATCAACCATACTGCAAAAGGTGCCCAGGGGGTTCCCTGGGGCAGGCGGCCCAGCCGGACTGCGGATGCGTCCCCACCTCACCGAACCGAGCGCTGCAATGGTACAACCTGTTCAACTCGAGCACGAAACCCACCGCGGGAGCGAGCAGCTCCTCGAAGAGGAGCTGCGGCGCTTTCGCGCGTCCATGGACATGTCGGGCGACATGATCCTGCTCATTGACCGCGCCGCGATGCGCTTTGTCGACGTGAACGAAACCGCGTGCAGATTGCTCGGCTATTCGCGCGAGGAGCTTCTGGGCATGGGCCCGCAGGACATTCTCCGGGAAAGCCGCAAGCAGCTCGAGGAAGCCTATGACTCGATGAACACGACCGGATCGACCCACAGCGGCATGCGGAGCCAATACCGCTGCAAGGACGGCTCGGTGCTGCCTTTCGAATCGACGCGGCGCACGCTGCAATCGGGCGACCAGCAGATCATCGTCGTGATCTCCCGGGACGCCCGCGAGCGGATCGCCGCGGAGGATGCCCTGCGCAAGAGCAATGAGCGTTACGAGATCGTCGCCCGCGCGACCAACGACGTCATCCGCGACTGGGACCTCCTCACCGACGAGCACCTCTGGAACGAGAACCTCGCCAGAGTGTTCGGCTACCGGCGCGAGGACATCGACCGGACCTCCGGGTTCTGGTACGACGGCATCCATCCCGAAGACCGGACCAGGGTGGTGAGCAGCCTCCACGAGCTGATCGACTCCCGCGGGGAAAACTGGAGCGTCGAGTACCGCTTCCGGCGCGAGAACGGCAGCTACGCCCAGGTGCTCGACCGCGGCCAGGTGATCCGCGACGGCTCCGGAAAGGCGGTGCGCATGATCGGCGCCATGGCGGACATCACTCCCCGCAAGCAGGCCGAGGAAACAGTGCGCACACAGGCGCTGCAGCAGCGCCTGATCGCGGAATTCGGCCAGGCCGCATTGGCGAACACCGATTTCGCGGACCTGCTGAACCGGGCCGTGGAGCTCACGGTGGCAGCGCTGGGGGTCGATTTCTGCAATGTACTCGAGCTCGACCCGGACGGGCGGCAGTTGACGTACCGGGCCGCGATCGGCTGGCCCCACGAGTGGATCGGGCACTACGCGATCGCGGTCGAGCCGGGCGGCCGCCTGGAGCACATCCTCTCGCGCCGCGAGCCGCTGACCGTGGAGGACTTCAGCGCACCGGGCGCCGCGCCTTCGCGGCTGGTGAAACACGGGATCCGCAGCGGAATGGGCGTACACATACCCGGGGGCAGCGGACCCACAAAATCGTACGGCGTTCTCGCCGTGCACACGCTGCAGCCGCGGCGCTTCAACGAAGACGAGATTAGTTTTCTGCGGAGCGTGGCGAATATCCTGGCGGTCGCGATCGAGCGCAAAGGCTCCGAGGAACGTTTTTCCTACCTCGCGCAGTTCGACTCGCTGACCGGCCTTCCGAACCGCAGCCTGTTCCAGGACCGGCTGATGCAGACGATCGCGCGGGCAAAGCGCAGCGGCCGGACGACGGCGGTGCTGTCCATCGATCTGGACCGCTTCAAGATGGTGAACGACACGCTGGGCCACGGGGCCGGCGACACACTTCTCAAGGAAACCGCGGCGCGCCTGTCGCAAGGCGTGCGCGGCGGAGACACGGTGGGACGCTTCACCGGCGACGAATTCGGCGCGATCCTCTCCGACCTCGTCAAGCCCGGCGACGCGGGCCTGGTGGCGCAGAAACTTCTCGACGCCCTGGCCCGGCCCTTCCACCTCGAAGGGCAGGAAACATTCGTCTCCGCAAGCATCGGCATCACGCTCTACCCGGCCGACGGCGGCAGCCCCGAGGCGCTCGTCATGAATGCCAACGCGGCGATGTACCGCGCCAAGGAGCAGGGCCGCAACAACTACCAGTATTTCACCCTCGAGATGAACGAGCGCGCGCTGATGCGGGTGCAGATGGAGGCGGACCTGCGGCGCGCCGTGGAGAGGAAGGAGTTCCTGCTTCACTACCAGCCCAAGGTGGAACTCGCGAGCGGAGCGATCTCCGGATTCGAGGCGCTGCTGCGCTGGCAACATCCGCAAAAAGGCTTGATTTCCCCGGTGGAGTTCATCCCCGTTCTGGAAGACATGGGCCTCATCGTGGAGGTGGGCGAATGGGTGCTGCTGGAATCGTGCCGGCAGATCAAGGCCTGGCGAAGCGAGTTCCGCAAGGTGCCCCCGGTCGCGGTCAACCTGTCGGCGCGCCAGTTCCAGCAGAAAGACCTGGGAGCGAAAGTGCGCCGCATCCTGCGCAAGACCGGCGTCAATCCTTCGCTGATCCAGTTCGAGCTCACCGAATCGCTGCTGATGAAAGATCCGGAGAACGCCGCGCGCACCCTGCGCGGGCTGAAAGCGTTCGGGATCAGGATCGCGGTGGACGATTTCGGCACGGGCTATTCGAGCCTCGCCTATCTGAAACGCTTTCCGCTGGATGCGCTCAAGATCGATCGGGCATTCATCCGCGACTTCACGACCAATTCGGACGATGCCACGATCACGCTCGCCATCATCGGTCTCGCGCACAACCTGAAGATAAAGGTCATCGCCGAGGGCGTCGAAACCTGGGCCCAGCTCAAGCTGCTTACCGCAAACGGCTGCGACGAGGCCCAGGGCTACTACTTCTCCAGGCCCACCACCGCAGACCAGTGCGCGCTCATGCTGAAGAAAGGCCGTCTCACCGGCCCGCAACGCCGCGCCGCGCGAAGTTGAATTCGACAGTGCTTCGCGCCTTGCTCCCGGTGCTCGCGCCGGCCGCGATCCTGTTGGCCGCCGCGCTGGCGCTCGCCGCCGGCCCCGAGCTGCCGCCGTCCCTTTCCGGCCTCACCAGGCTCGGGCCCTATGTCGTGCTGCTGGTGGGCGCGGCGATCAGCGTGGGGTTCAACCGCAGCCGCGCCTTCATCGCGCTGGTATCGCTGTTCGCCGCCTACGCGGGATACAGCCTCGTGCTCGACCTGGTCGGCGCCGGGACCTTCGCCGCGCGCGCGGTGTATGCGGCGCTCGCCATCCTTGTGCCCGCGAATATCCTGCTTGCGCTGATCTTGCCGGAGCGGGGCATGTCGCACTACCGCAACTACCGCTGGATCCTGATCGCCGCCGCCGAGTTTCTGGCCGTCGCGTGGATCGCGAGCGCCGGCCGCAGCAGCCTCTCGGGCACGGTGTGGCAGGAGGTTCTCGGCCACTGGTTTCTCAGGTCGCCGCCGACGCCTTTGGCGGGCCGGCTGATTTTCGCCGCGGCATTCGTCGCAGCCGTGGCAAGGGCATGGCCGAAACCTCCCTCGACGGAATTGCAGCCACTGGACGTCGGCCTGGCCGGGGCGCTCGTCGCGTTCCTCATCGCCTGCGAGTGGGCGGCGTCGCCGGGCGTGTTCGGCGTATTCATGTCGGCGGCCGGGATCGTGCTTCTCGTCTCGGTGCTGCAGGAATCGCATCGCCTCGCATTCCGCGACGAACTCACCGGCCTGCCCAGCCGCCGTGCATTGGAGGAGCGGCTTCCCGGGCTGGGGCCCGTCTACGCGATCGCAATGGTGGACGTGGATCACTTCAAACAGTTCAACGACAGGCATGGCCACGACATCGGCGACCAGGTGCTGAAGCTGGTGGCCGCGCGCCTCGCCGGTATCGAAGGCGGGGGCACGGCGTACCGCTACGGAGGCGAAGAGTTCGCGGTGCTGTTTCCCGGGCGATCGCTCGGCGATGCGCTTGCGCACCTGGAGAAGCTGCGCAAGGAGGTCGAGGCGTACCGGATGGCGGTGCGCGGGACCGACCGGCCCAAGGACAAGGAGACCGGAACCAGATTTCGCGCGACCCGCCGGCGCGACGACACGCTGTCGGTGACGGTGAGCATCGGCGTGGCGGAGCGCAGCGAGCGGGATCCGGCACCTTCGCTCGTCATCCGCTCCGCCGACGAAGCGCTCTACCGGGCGAAGGGCGCGGGAAGGAACAGGGTCTCGGTGTGAGGCGCAGCCGGATGCCGTGCCTCGTGCCGCGCCCGGGCCCGATGAGAATTTCCGACAGGGCCAGGCTAACTCCTGTATAGTGTGCGCCGAGGTTTCTGTTTCGCGTCATCCGGTTAGCGACACAGCCTTTTCGCGGTTCCTCCCAAGTTCCCCGAATTCATCAAGCAGTGCATCTGCCTGAACCGGTTTGGAAGGCTCGTCCTTCCCAGGCCGATCTTCAAGCGCGCGACAAAAAAGGGGACACCCCCTTTTTAAAATCCCCCGCTCTTGAGCAAAACATTCAGGAGAGATTTATCGATACGTCATTCTCGAATCTCGGCCTTTCGGCCGAGCTGCTCCGCGCCGTCGCCGAGCAGGGTTACACCGAACCCACCCCCATCCAGGCGCAAGCCATTCCAGTCGTGCTCGCCGGGCGCGATCTGCTCGGCGCCGCCCAGACCGGCACCGGCAAGACCGCCGGTTTCACCCTGCCGCTGCTGCAGTTGCTCGCGACGAAGACCCGTGCAGGCCATTCGCCCGCGCGCCACCCCGCTGTTGGCGCAGGCTTCTCCGCGCCTCGTCCACCCCGCGCCCTCGTCCTCGTGCCCACGCGCGAGCTCGCTGCGCAGGTGCAGGAGAGCGTGCGCGCCTACGGCAAGCATCTCAGGCTGCGCACCACGGTGATCTACGGCGGCGTGGGCTTCAACCCGCAGGTGACGGAGCTGCGCCGCGGCGTGGACATCGTCGTCGCGACTCCGGGCCGCTTGCTCGATCACGTGCAGCAGAAGACCATCGATTTGCGTCATGTCGAGTTCCTCGTCCTTGA
>JBGPYQ010000220.1:0-5780 GCA_041493345.1 Gammaproteobacteria bacterium
ATCGGCATGACCCCCAGTGTTTTCAACGCAAAGGACGCAAAGGATTCGCAGAGGACGCGAAGGAAGGTTGAAAGAATTTTCTTGTTCTCCATCGCGTCCCTGGCGTTTGGAGTTTTTGAAGAAAAGCCGTGCAAAGAACAATCATGATCATGGCGGGCGGAACCGGCGGTCACGTATTTCCCGGTCTCGCGGTGGCCGACTTCCTGCGGAATTCGGGCTGGCGCGTCGTGTGGCTGGGTGCGAGGGCCGGCATGGAAGGGACCCTGGTGCCCAAGCGCGGCTACGACGTGGCCTGGGTCAGTTTTTCGGGTGTGCGCGGCAAGGGGCCGGCGGCCGCGCTCCTGCTGCCGCTCAGGCTGCTGCTCGCCTTTTGGCAGAGCGCCCGCGCGATTTTCGTGCACCGGCCCGATGTCGTCCTCGGCATGGGCGGCTACATGTCGTTCCCCGGAGCAATGATGGCGGCGCTTTTCGGCAAGCCGCTGGTCATCCACGAACAGAATGCGATTCCCGGCCTTGCCAACAGGGTGCTCGCAAGAGTTGCCGACCGCGCGCTGTGCGCCTTTCCCGGCGCGCTCAAGGGCGCGGCGCTGACAGGGAATCCGGTACGGCCGGAGATCGCAGCGATTGCAGCGCCCGAGCGGCGCTACGCCAGGCGCTCGGGCCCGCTGCGAGTCCTCGTGGTCGGCGGCAGTCTCGGCGCAAAGGCGCTGAACGAAGTGGTGCCGCAGGCGCTTGCGCTCCTGCCGCGTGAGCGGCGTCCTTCGGTGACGCACCAGTCCGGCGCGCAGCATCTCGAAGCGCTCCGGCAAAACTATGCCGCGGCCGGCGTCGAGGCCGCCACCTTCGCGTTCATCGATGATATGGCGGCGGCCTATGCGGACGCCGATCTCGTCGTCTGCCGCGCAGGGGCGATGACCATCGCCGAGATCGCGGCCGCCGGCGTGGCGAGCGTCCTGGTGCCTTTCCCGCACGCAACCGACGATCACCAGACGTCCAACGCGCGTTTTCTCGCCGACGCCGGCGCCGCCTTTTTACTGCCGCAGCGCGAGCTCGGGGCAGAACGGCTGGCAAAGCTGCTCGGCGCAATCGACCGCGAGCGCCTCCGCGGGATGGCCGAGCGCGCGCGATCGCTGGGCAGGCCCGATGCGGCGCGCTCGGTCGCCGCCGTGTGCACGGAGCTTGCCGGATGAAACACAAGGTGAAGCGCATCCATTTTGTCGGCATCGGCGGCAGCGGAATGAGCGGCATCGCCGAGGTGCTGGTCAATCTGGGCTACCAGGTGAGCGGCTCGGACCTCGCCGCCAACACGGCGACCGAGCGGCTGGCGGGCCTCGGCGCGACAGTCGTCCTGGGGCACAAGGCCGAAAACATCGCCGGCGCGGACGTGGTGGTTGCATCCTCGGCGGTGGCCCCGGATAACCCGGAGATCAGGGCGGCGCGCGAAAAGCGCATCCCGGTCGTGCCGCGCGCGCTGATGCTTGCCGAGCTCATGCGCCTGAAGCAGGGCATTGCCGTCGCCGGCACTCACGGCAAGACCACCACCACGAGTCTCATCGCGAGCGTGCTCGCCGAGGGCGGGCTCGACCCGACCTTTGTCATCGGCGGCCGGCTCAACAGCACCGCGTCGAATGCGCGGCTGGGGGCGGGTGAATTCATCGTCGTCGAGGCGGACGAATCCGACGCGTCCTTTCTTCACCTCCAGCCCGTGACCGCGGTGGTGACCAACATCGACGCCGATCACATGGACACCTATCAGCACGATTTTGCGCGGCTGAAGCAGGCCTTCGTCGGCTTTCTGCAGAATCTGCCTTTCTACGGCAGCGCCATCCTGTGCGTGGACGATGCCAACGTGCGCGAGATCATGCCGTTCATCTCGAAGCCGCTGGTGACCTACGGGATGCGCGCGGACGCGATGGTGCGCGCCACTGACATCGTCGCCGGAGAGCGCATGCGCTTCTCGGCGGTCCGCGAGGGCGCCGCGCCGCTTGATCTCGCGCTCAATCTGCCGGGCCGGCACAACGTGCAGAACGCGCTGGCCGCGATCGCCGTGGCGACCGAGCTGGGCGTGTCCGACGCGGCCATCCGCAAGGCGCTCGCCGACTTTCGCGGCGTCGACCGGCGCTTCCAGCGCTACGGCGAGATTGCGCTCGGCAACACCTCGGGATCCTTCACCCTGGTGGACGACTACGGCCATCATCCCGTGGAGATGCAGGCGACGATTGAAGCCGCGCGCGGCGCGTTCCCCGGCCGGCGCATCGTGCTTGCGTTCCAGCCGCACCGCTTTACCCGGACGCGCGACCTGTTCGAGGATTTCGTCAAGGTCCTGTCCGGCGTCGATGCGCTGGTGCTCGCGGAGGTGTATCGCGCCGGCGAGGCGCCGATCGTGGCCGCGGACGGGAGGTCGCTTGCGCGCGCGATCCGCGTCGCCGGGAAGGTCGAACCGGTGTTCGTGGAGAACATCGCCGGCATGCCCGAAGCCATTCGCAAAGTCCTCCGCTCGGGCGACGTGCTCGTGACCATGGGGGCGGGATCGATCGGCGGGGTTCCGGCGCTGCTCCTCGCGAAGGGGGGCGGCATGACGGAAGCGGCGAGATGAGGATGAACGAGCCGATCAGCCAGCCAGCCGCCGCGCTGCGCGGAAAATTGAAGCTCAACGAGCCGATGGCGAAACACGTCAGCTGGCGCGCTGGTGGCGCGGCGGCGCGTGCTTACGTTCCCGCCGACAGCGCCGATCTCGCGGCATTTCTCGCGACCCTGCCGAAGCATGAGCCCGTCTGTTTCGTCGGCCTGGGCAGCAACCTGCTGGTGCGCGACGGCGGCTACCGCGGCACGGTGGTGTTGATGCACAGCTCGCACGGCGCGATGGGCCTCGAAGACGGCCTGATCCGCGCCGAATGCAGTGTCGCCTGCCCCAAGGTCGCGCGCTTCGCCGCGACCCACGGCCTCGAAGGGGCGGAGTTCCTCGCCGGAGTCCCCGGTACGGTGGGCGGGGCGCTGGCGATGAACGCCGGCTGCTTCGGCTCGGAGGCCTGGGACGTGGTCGCAAAAGTGACGACGATCTCCCGGGACGGCCATGTGAGCGAGCGCACGCCCGCCGATTTCGAAACGGGCTACCGCCACGTCGAGTTGCGCGGAGCAAAGCTGGGCGAGGAGGAATGGTTCATTTCCGGCTGGTTCCGCTTCCGCGCGGGTGACGCAAGGCGCGCGCGCGAGCGCATCCAGGAGCTGCTGTCGCGGCGCATCGCCACGCAGCCGCTCGGCCTCCCGAATGCCGGCTCGGTGTTCCGCAACCCGCCCGGGGATCACGCCGCGCGGCTCATCGAGGCCTGCGGACTCAAAGGCTATGCGATCGGCGGGGCGCGCATTTCCGAGAAGCACGCGAATTTCATCGTCAATCCGCGTGGCCGCGCAAGCGCCGGGGATATCGAGGCGCTCATCGGCCATGCCCGCGCGGCGGTCCAGAAGCGGCACGGCGTCGAGCTCGTGCCGGAAGTCCGCATTATCGGGGAACCCGCATGAGTCCCGCGGAATTCGGCAAGGTCGGCGTTCTGCTCGGCGGCAAGTCCGCCGAGCGCGCGGTGTCGCTCCGCAGCGGCGGCATGGTACTCGCCGCGCTGAAAAGAAAGGGAGTCGACGCCCATGCATTCGATCCAGGCGAAAGGGGGCTCGACGCCCTGATTACCGAGCGCTTCGAGCGCGTGTTCATCGCGCTTCACGGACGCTACGGCGAGGACGGCACCATCCAGGGCGCGCTTGAACTGCTCGGCGTCCCCTACACCGGCTCGGGAGTATTGGCGAGCGCGCTGGCGATGGACAAATGGCGCGCCAAACTCGTCTGGCAGGCGAGCGGCATCCCGACGCCGCGTTTCGAGCTGCTCGCGCGCACGAGTGATTTCAATGCCGTGGCGACGAGGCTCGGGCTGCCGCTGATGGTGAAGCCTTCCAACGAAGGCTCCTCGATCGGGATGAGCAAGGTGAAGAGTGCCCGCGATCTTGAGGAGGCGTACGCGCTCGCCGCCCACTACGACAGCATCGTGATTGCAGAGGCTTTTGTCGACGACGTCGAACTCACCGCCGGGGTGCTGGGCGACACGCCTCTGCCCATGATCAAGCTCGAGACGCCGCGTGAGTTCTACGATTACGAGGCGAAATACGTGGCGTCTGACACCCGCTACGTCATTCCGTGCGGGCTGCCGCCGGACACCGAACGCGTCATCCAGGAAGAAGCACTGCGTGCTTTCCGCGCGCTCGGCTGCAGCGGCTGGGGCCGCGTGGACCTCATGCTGGATCACTCGGGCAAGCCTTATTTCATCGAGGTCAATACTTCTCCGGGGATGACCGATCATTCGCTCGTTCCCATGGCGGCGCGTCACGCCGGGATGACGTTCGAAGAGCTGTGCGTGCGCATTCTGGAGCTCGCCCATGTGGGATAGCCCGCGCTTGCTCAACGCCGCCGCCAACGCCTTGTTCGTTCTGGCGCTGGCGCTCGCGGCCCATGCCGCCTATCGCGCCCTGATGGAATCCCGCGCGTTTCCGCTCCGGATCATCCGGGTGGAGGGCGAGCTGAATCACGTGGCGCGCGCGGAGATCTTGAGCGCGCTCGAAGGGCGAGTCAGCGGCAATTTCTTCGGCGTGGATCTGGATACGGTACGCGGATTGTTCGACGGCGTTCCCTGGGTGCGACGCGCCGAGGTGCGCCGCCGGTGGCCCGACCGGCTCGAGGTGCGGCTGGAGGAACAGGTGGCGCTGGCGCGTTGGAGCCAGGGCCGGGACGGGCGACTGGTGAATACCTACGGCGAGCTCTTTGCCGGCCGTACCGACGCCGAGCTGCCGTTGTTCGCGGGACCTGCGGGCAGCGAAATGGAGCTCACACAGCGCTACGCGGCGTTCCGCCAGCTCCTCGCTCCGCTCGCGCTCGCTCCTCAGCAGGTGCTGGTCAGCCCGCGCTACGCCTGGCAGCTCAAGCTCTCGAACGGCCTCAGCGTGCAGCTCGGACGTGATTCCGAACGCGACCGCATCGCCGACCGGCTCGCGCGCTTCGTTTCGGTCTACGCCCAGACGCTGGGCAGTTTCGCGCGCCCGCTCGAGTACGTCGACCTGCGCTATTCCAACGGATTTGCCCTGCGCGTCCCGGACATCCGGAACCTCGAATCTCCGAGGCCGCGGCGGCAGCGAGCCTGACATGGCCAAGGACAACAAGAATCTCATCGTCGGACTCGACATCGGCACCTCCAAGGTGGTGGCGATGGTGGCGGAGCTGTTCCCCGACGGTCGAATGGACATCATCGGCATGGGCAGCCACGAATCCAAGGGCCTGAAAAAGGGGGTGGTGGTCAATATCGAGGCGACCGTCAGCGCGATCCAGCGGGCGCTCGAAGAAGCCGAGCTGATGGCCGATTGCAAAATCGAGCGCGTATTCACCGGGATCGCGGGCAGCCACATCAAGAGCTTCAATTCGACCGGCATGGTTGCGATCAAGGACAAGGAAGTGACGCCGCCCGATGTCCAGCGCGTCATCGAAACCGCGCGCGCAATGCCGATCCCGACCGACCAGCAGGTACTGCATATCCTCACGCAGGAATTCATCATCGACGGCCAGGACGGCGTGCGCGAGCCGCTCGGCATGAGCGGGGTGCGGCTGGAGGTGAAGGTGCACATCGTCACCGGTGCCGTGTCGGCGGCGCAGAACATCGTCAAGTGCGTGCGCCGCTGCGGCATCGAAGTCAATGATCTCATCCTGCAGCCGCTCGCCTCGAGTGTCGCGGTGCTGACCGAGGACG
>JBGPYQ010000214.1:0-5981 GCA_041493345.1 Gammaproteobacteria bacterium
CAGCGCGAAGTGGGCACGGGATACTTCGATGACCTCACGCAGGTGATCGAGGGCGGAAGGTCCTCGACGACCGCGCTGCACGGCTCGACCGAGGACGCGCAGTTCTTCGACAATCCGGAGGCGAAGTTGCACGCCGCATAGCGCTTTTTCAGGTGATGTTCGGGGGCTTGGATTCGAGCCCACCAGCTGTAGCGACACAGATACGGATTTGAAGGTTTCCGGCCGCTATCAATTCACCAAAAACTGGGGGGCGGAGGTAAGCCGCAGAAGTGCAGAGGTCCGCTGACCCGGCCTCTCCGGTTTCGCCCGCGACTGAACCGCCCTACAATGTTCGTTGTCGGCGAAAATCACCCGGTCGGCTTGAAGATTCATCCATGTCCCTTACCCGATGCCCGTACTGCGAACACGGCAACCCGGCGGACTCGAAGTTCTGCAGCGACTGCGGCGGAGCATTGCACCTTGTACCGTGCCCGCGCTGCGGGGCGGTGAGCCAGGTAACGGCGACCGTCTGTTACCAGTGCCGCGGCCAGTTGCCGGGGCGCAGGACAGACGCGCTCGCCCCCTCCTCGCCTGCCGCCGAAGTTTCCAGGTCTTCGCCTCGCCGGCCCTCTCGAGTGATCGTCGGCACAGCGGTTCTCGCGGCGATTGCTGTCCTTGGCTACTACACCTACCGCCAACGTTCGCTCGTTGACGCGCCTCAGCCGCCGGCCGCGAGCAGCGAAGCGAGCGGTCGCGGCGCTCCTGCCGGCGCCGGTGTAATCGACCGGGATGCGGGGGTCGGCGATACGAAATCAGCCGAGGCCGACAACAGCTCCGGGCTCACCAGCCCTGCGACCTCGCCACCCGAGACCCCGCTTGCTGGCCCAACGCGTGCAGCGGCAAACCAGCCGCACGCGGGCCGCCAGCCCGTAGAAACACAGGGAGCGAAAACAGCTGCCGCGGCGATCACGCGCCCCCAGGCGGTCACGCGTCCCCAGGCGATCAACGCGGACAGGGCAGGCGAGCGGGGTCCCTCTCGCCCGGAAGAGTGCACAGAGGCGGTCGCGGCCCTTGGATTGTGTGCAACGAAACCCGTTCAGAAGAAGGAAGCAGAAACAGCTGCCGCCGTTGAGGCGGCGATCAAGCGTCCCCAAACGACCGACGCCGGCAAGGCAGGCGGGCAGGAGCCGCCTCTCCCCCAGACGTGCACAGAGGCGGTCGCGGCCCTTGGGCTGTGCACGCCAAAAACCACACAGAGGAGGGAATGACATGGCCAGGAAACTCATCAGCACGTTCATGGCGGCAGCGCTTTGCCTTCACGGCGGGGCCGTTGTCGCAGCGGCCGAGTACAAGATCGTGACAGCCAATGAAAAGGGCACTTATTTTGCGATCGGCGTCGATCTCGCCAAGTTCGTGGCTCCCGATGCCACGATCACGCTGGAGGTTCTGCCCACGGCGGGTTCGGCCGCAAATATCAAGCATCTTCGCTATGACCCGGGCGTGAAATTCGCGATCGTCCAGGCCGATGTTTACCAGGCTTTCCTGGACAGGGCGGCTGGAGGCAACAAGGAGGCAAGCACCATCATCCGTCCACTCCGCGTGATCCTGCCGCTTTACAACACCGAGATTCATTACATCGTCAGGGCCGACTCGCCGTTGAACTATCTCCACGACATCAGGAATGCAAAGATCAACGGAGGCATCCTGGGCAGCGGCGCAGCCTTGATCACGCATACCCTGTACCGGATGATGTTCGATGGGCCCATTCCGGAAGCGAACGCGAGCTTCCTCTCGAACGAGGAAGCGCTGGTCAAGTTGATCGGCGACAAGACGGTCGATGTCGTCATTGTCGCCGCGGGGCAGCCGGCCCCGCTGATCGCCAACATGAAGCCCGAGGCGCAGAAGTTCATCAAGCTGCTGAAGTTCGATCCCGCCCATCCCTCGAGCAAGCTTCCGCTGACGGTCTATTCCTACTCTACAGTCAATGCGAGCAGCTATCCCAACCTGTTACAGGAAAACTTCACGACGATCTCGGTGGGAGCGTTTCTGGTCACTTACGACTTCAACATGGGGGGCACCGTGAATCACCTGACCCGGTTTGCACGATCGTTATGCCGGAATTTTTCCACCCTGCAGGCGCAGGGCCATCCCAAATGGCGCGAAGTCAACCTGAGTTTGCCGACTCTCGGTCCAGGCTGGACCTATTATCCGCCCACGACGAGAGAGATTCGCGCCTGCCTCGCCAAGACTAAACCGAGTGCGCCTGCAAGACAATGCTCGGCGGAGGAGCGAATCCTGGGATTCTGCAAATGATGCCGACTGCCGACTGCCGACTAAGGACTAAAGATTGGCGGCCAATTCGCGCGTGAGCCGGGCCGCCGGTACTTCTTTGCATCCGCTGGCATTCTGACCGGACCAGAGCGGAGAGAAATCACCGGAGCCTTGGCTTTCGGCTCTGGCGCGCAAGGGGGCGATGGCCGAGGTGGCCAGGGGAAACGCAGGCGCAGCGCTGCTGATCGGGCCAAGCTCCTTCATCACATGGTTCACAATTCCACGGGCGGGCCGGCCCGTGAAAAGGTTCGTGAGCGCGGTGTGGCGAGCGGCCTCGCTCTTGAGCGCTGCGCGATGCACCGCGCTTGTGGTGGCTTCCGGGCAAAGCAAGTAAGCCGTTCCAATTTGCACGCCAGCCGCACCAAGCGCCATGGCCGCCGCGACGCCTTGCGCATCGGCGATGCCGCCGGCAGCAATGACCGGGAGCTTCACAGCGCGCACGATCTGCGGCAGTAGCGCAAACGTGCCGATCTGAGTGCTCAGATCATGCGACAGGAAAATGCCGCGATGTCCGCCGGCCTCCAGACCTTGTGCAATGATGGCATCGACCCCGTGCCCTTCGAGCCAGAGCGCTTCTTCAACGGTGGTCGCCGAAGAGAGCACCTTCGAGCCCCAGGCTCTCACCCGTGCCAGCAATTCCGCCGACGGCAAACCGAAATGAAAGCTCACCACGGCGGGCTGGCATTCACTCAGCACGTCGGCGGCTTCGGCACTGAAAGGGGCACGTCCGGGCCCGGCGGGAATGCTCTTTGAATCGATCCCATACTTTTTGTAGAAAGGCGAAAGCGCTGCCCGCCAAATCGCCTCGCGCCCGGCATCCGGCGTGGGAGGAGTGTGGCAAAAGAAGTTCACGTTGAAGGGTTTACTGGTTTGCGCCTTGATTTTCGCGAGCTCGTCGCGCATGGCATCAAGGCTGAGCATGGCGCAAGGCAGTGAGCCGAGACCGCCTGCATTGGATACCGCCACCGCCAGCGCGTTGCCTTGCACGCCCGCCATGGGCGCCTGAATGATCGGAAGGTCTATGCCAAGGAGCTGGGGCAGTTTCATCGTTTGATATTCGGGAACCGGTGGTTGCATCTCATCTGGCCGAAACCGATCATCCGTGCATGGCGACGACGACGCAGCATATCGCCCAGAACAGGCAGTATTCGTAGCCGCCGATGTTCCAAAGCCACTTGCCGCCGGTGACGCGATAAACCCCGATTGCGGCAACGCCGAGGTGAAAGGCCGCCACCCAGGCGATGGTGCTCGTAGTGATGCCCAGGATCAGGCCGATCGCGAGCACCGTCTCTATGACGCCCGCGGTGTACATCCAGAACGCCGGCGGCTTGAACTTGGCCGCGACGAAGAAGCCGAGCGCCGCGGGGACGAAGAACTTGGCGTAGATGTGCGGAACGAAGAACGCGCCGCAGATAATGCGCAGGATATTGAACTCGTTCAACAGATTGAATTTATCGGCGATCGACATATTTCCCTCCCCCTTGGCGGTCATGGCAGCGCCATTCTCGATCGATCGCGCCATGCCGCGCAAGAGCCGATACTTTTTTTCTTGAATGAAACATGCTCAAAGGGGTTTGCCCTTCAGCCACGCCGCACCGCGCGCATAGAGCGCTTCGGCCCCCGGCCCGTCAAGGCCGGGCATGTCATCCTTCACTTTGTAGCCGATTCTCGTCTGCAGGTAGGCGAGGTGGCGGTAGCCGGCGGGGAAACGCTCGAGCAGCGTCGGGTCGAGCTTGAGGGTGGCCGCGGGGTCGACCGGATCGAGCCTGTCCTTCTCGTAGAAGAGCCGGCGCTGCACCAGGCCCCAACGATTCTTGCGCTTCTCCAGGAAATCGTAGAATCGGCCGGTGCAGACCACGTCGCACAACACGCCCTCGACCGGCGCGCGCTGCGAGATCGTCATCTTGGTCTGTGCGATGGCGCGCTTGCCCTTGATGTCGATCGAGGACCCGCCGAGCATGTGAAGGATGCGCACGCCGCGGGCATAGCCTTCCTGGCTGACCCGGATAAAATCCTCGTAGGAACCCTGGAACCAGGTGGCCCACATCTGTCCGTCCGGGTGCCAGAGCGTGCGGAACCGGTCCCACATCAGGGCATCGCGCCAAAGCGCCCAGTTCTCGATCAGTTCGCGGATGACGAGGCGCTCTTCCATGTCTTTTTTCATGATGCCGAGCGGGTCCTCGAGTGCGGATTCAAATCATCGTTTTCGGCAACACGAATTCCTTGAGCGGCTCAAGCTGCATTTCTCCTGTCATTTTGAGCCGGCCGATCTGCGCGCCTCGGCGCCGCCGGCGAGGAAATTGCCCGCGTATTCGACATACACCCGCACCGCGTGCGCGAACTCCTCGCGATTGCGGTCCGATAGTATCCTCGCGGCGCGCGCCGGGCGGCCGGACCAGACCCGGCCGGCTGCGACTTCCGTACCCGGTTCGGTGACCGAGCCTGCGGCTACGCAGCCGCCAGCCCTTACGACCGTTCCCTTGCCGATGACCGCTCCCATGCCGATGATCGCGCCCTCCTCGATGGTACTCGGGAAGATGCGTACGTTGTGCCCGATCACCACGCGCGGACCGATGCGGATATCTTCGCCCGGCTTGCCCGCATAAAGCCGGGAATTGTCCTGGACGTTGGTCTGCTCCCCGATCTCGATGGTCGCCTCGCCGGCATCGATTTCGACGCCGAACCAGACGCTGGAGCAGCGACCCAGTAAGACGCGGCCCGCGATGCTCGCCGTGGGAGCGACATAGGCACCTTGGGCGAAAACGCGGTTGATTCCGGACCCCGGGGCATAGCGCAGCTGCGGTACGCGACTTGCGGCCAGGACATGCGGGACCTCCGTATCAGAGCCGCCGCGGATAGCACGATGCAACGCTTCCAGCAGAACGGACGGCACGCGCTCCACTGGCCGCGCGGGCGCGCCGGCATAGAGCCAGCCGCCTTCCAGGATCTTGCCCGGCGGCACGATGCTTTCCGCAGCGATCACCGCGCCCGCGCCCAGGACGGAACCGTCCATGACCGCTGCATGCTCGCCAATGACGCAGTCGTCGCCCACGGTGCAGGCATGCACAAGGCCGTAGCGTCCGACCGTAACGTGCGAGCCCACCACGGCGGGGTAAAGCCTGTCGGCGATATGCACCGTGCTGGCTTCGCCAAACCAGCAGTCGTCGCCGATGCGCACGTCCTCGCCGTCGGCGCGCACGAGCGTGAGCTCGCCCAGGCTGCAGCCGGAACCGAGCTCGGTCCGCCCGATCACGGCGGACGAGACATGACCCCTGACCTGCGGTCCGATCCGCGGTGCATGCTCGAGGTAGGGCAGGACGATCATTGCGCTAGAAGACCGGAGTCTCGCGGTAGTTGCCCCACAGGGTCTTCAGCGTCTCGACGATCTCGCCCATCGACGCGCCGGCGCGTACGAGCTCGATGGTCACCGGCATGATATTTTCGTTCTCGTTGCGCGCCACCTCGATCAGCCGGGCGAGCAGCCTGTCCACCTCGCGCTGATTGCGCTCGCGGCGCACCCGCTTCAGCCCCTCGATCTGGCGCTGCGCCGTGGTGGGATCGTAGGGGTGGGTTTCGATGTCCACTTTCTCGCCCGGCTCGGCGAACTTGTTGACCCCGAGAACCACTTTTTCGCCTTTCGCCTTCTTGATCGCGGTCTCGTAGGCGAAGTC
>JBGPYQ010000124.1:0-9674 GCA_041493345.1 Gammaproteobacteria bacterium
ACCGCCTCCTTACGCTATAGAGAGACTCCCGCATTTGCGAGGGGATGCGGGTCCTGCGAGACGTCAAAAAATCAGGTCTGAAAGTCTAGGAGTCTGGCCGTCAGTCAACCTTGACTGTGGTCAATAAATCCCGCTTAATTGTCCGTCGCCCGCCTCAAATTCCGCCAGCCGTGCCGGCCATCGTCAACCACCCCCAGCGAAACACGATCCGCCAGCAGCTCAAGCAGAACCTGGTCCTGCGGGAAATGCCGGTGTCCGCCTGGAACGACCTGGAACCGCAACTGGAGGTCGCGGAATACCGGAAGGGCGAGCCGCTCGTGCGCCAGGGAAGCACGAACATGGAGCAGTTCTTCATCCTCGAGGGCATTCTCAAGCGCGTCGTCAGCAACCCGCAGGGAAAGGAAATGATCCTGCGCTTCGCCGCCGAGACCGACATGGACACTTCGTACGCGGCGTGGCGATTGAAGACCTCCGTCCCCTACAGCATCGCCGCGGTCACCAAAGTTCGCGTGGCCCGGCTCTCCATGCCGCACTGGGTCGAATTCCTCGAGCGCAACGGCGAAGTGAAGCTGCGATTCGAATACGAGGTCATGCGCTTGATGTCCGAGGTCATGGCGCACACCATCACGTTGCATCTGCTGGATGCGCCGGGCCGACTGGCGCGGTTCATGCGCAAGCACCAGGACCTGCTCGGCCGCATTCCGAAAAAGGAGTTGGCCTCGTATCTCAATCTCACGCCCGAGACGCTTTCCCGCCTCAAGCGCCGCGGCAAAATCGACCTGCAGTAGCCCGTTCACACGCCGCGCAGCCGCGCGACCAGCCCTAAGATCTGGGAGAGCACTATGGAAAACAAGAAAAGATGGAGACACCGGGCCACCCCGGAGGCCATCGAAGCGGGGGATTCGGCGACCGCCAGGTGTCGCATGCAAGAGCACATCCGGGAGATCGGGAAATTGGCCTTTGCGGCACAAAGCATGCTGGTGACGGAACTTGTGGCCTTTGTTGGCTCATCCGAGCGCGGGGTGACGCCGTGAATCAAGAGGAGCCGAACGGGATGCAATTCCGGGTGGCCGAGGCATTTCTGGAAGACGTGGGCCGGGGCCTGGTCCGCCTTGATGCGGACGATCTGAAGCGGCTTCAGGCCGTCCCCGGGGATGTCTTGCTGATCACGGGTCGCCGAGCCACGGTGGCCCGAGCGGCCCAGGCACCCTCCAGCCACTGTGGACAACTCCTGGTCATGATTGATGGGACGACCCGTGGCAACGCGCAGATTGGAGTGGACGAGTGGGCGACGGTTCGAAAGGTACCGTTCAAAGCGGCGGAGTCGTTGCTGCTGTCCCCGGTGCAGGCTGGACACTCTGCTCCCACCGACGAGGAGATCCCGCACCTGCGCCAACTCCTCTCCGGCATTCCGGTCGTCTCCGGCGATCATTTGCAGGCGACTTTCCTGGGTGCACGCCCGCGGTCCTTCACCGTCGAGGGCGCGGCCCCACGGGGAGCGCTGCTGATCTCTGCGAACACCGCTATCGCTTTCAAAGTTCCCGAGGTTTCCGCCGAGAAAGCCTATCGCGTCTCCTACGAGGACATCGGCGGCCTGGAACGGGAGGTGTCGCTGGTCCGGGAGATGGTCGAGCTGCCGCTGAAATTCCCCCAGCTCTTCGGCCTCTTGGGAATTGACCCGCCCAAGGGGGTCCTTCTGACGGGACCGCCGGGCACCGGAAAAACCCTCATTGCCCGGGCAGTCTCCAGCGAGGTGCGGGCGCACTTCATCCACGTGAACGGGCCGGAAGTCATCCATAAGTTCTACGGCGAGAGCGAGGCCAAGCTGCGCCAGATTTTCGAAGAAGCGAAGCGGAACGCACCCAGTATCATCTTCTTGGACGAGTTTGACGCTCTCGCACCCAAACGCGCCCAGGTCATTGGCGATGTGGAAAAGCGGGTGGTGGCGCAGCTTCTGGCGCTGATGGACGGCCTGGTGGAGCGCGGCGAAGTGGTGGTCATCGCCGCCACCAACATGCCGGAGCTGGTGGACCCGGCGTTGCGGCGGCCGGGACGCTTCGACCGCGAGATCACGATCGGCGTTCCGGACCGGGCCGCGCGCCGCCAGATACTGGGCATCCATTCGCGCCGGATGCCTCTCGCAGCCGACGTAGACCTGGAGCAGATCGCGGAGATCACCCACGGCTATGTTGGCGCGGATCTGGAGGTCTTGTGTAAAGAGGCGGGGATGGTGGCCTTGCGCCGCCTGATCCCGCGTGTACGTTTTGAGGTGGACCTGAAGCCCCAACTGAATGCGCTGGCGTTCCAGATCACCCGCGAGGATTTTCTGGCAGCGTTCAAGGTGGTGGAACCCACCTCCACCCGGGAGTTCCTGGCGGAGCGGCCGCGGATCACCTTCAAGGACGTCGGCGGCCTGAGCGAGACGAAGCGAACCCTCAGTTCCATCTTGCAACTCGTCCGCGCAGGTGGCGCACTCTTTGGCCACACGCGGTTCAACCCCCCCAAGGGGGTCCTGCTCACTGGGGTCTCGGGTACCGGGAAAACTTTGCTGGCGCGCGCCCTGGCGGGAGAACTGGGGCTCACCCTGATCACGGTGGACCAGCCAAGCCTGCTCTCGAAATGGGTAGGCGAGTCGGAAAAGGGCCTCCGCGAAGTTTTCAAACGGGCCAAACAAGCTTCCCCCTGCATATTGTTCTTCGACGAAATCGAATCGCTGGTTCCCGCCCGGTCCGCCCAGGAGGCGGGGAGCTTCTTCCCGCGCCTGGTCAGCCAACTCTTCCGCGAACTGGATGAGCTGCACGGCTCGCTCGGGGTAGTGGTGCTGGGGGCCACCAATCGACCCGACCTGATGGAGCCCGCGCTCCTGCGCGCAGGCCGGTTTGATTACGTGCTCGAGTTGCCGCTGCCGGATCAGGACGAACGGCGCGAGATTCTGGAGATCCACACCGAAGGGCTGCCCTTGGAGAACGATGCGAACCTCGGCGAGCTTGCCGAGGCCACCGGGGGCTGGACAGGCGCAGGTCTGGAATTGATGTGCAAGAAGGCAGCAATCCTGGCTTTGGAGGAATGCCGCAGGGCCCCGTCTCAAGAGTTCCGCGTCGCCTGTCGGCACTTGCGGGAGGCCCAAACGCAGGTGCGGACGATGGCGTAAGCTGCGCCGGGTATTTCAGTTATTGCGGGGACGCGAGAGCCTCGTGTATGGCTTGCGCGGCGCGCTTGCCGGCGCCCGCCGCGAGGATCACGGTGGCTGCGCCGGTAACGGCGTCACCACCGGCAAACACCAGCGCTTTCGAGGTCAGCCCGGTCTGCTCGTCTGCCACGAGGCAGCCCTTCTTGTTGGTGAGCAGGCCCGAGGTGGTCCGGGTCAGCAGCGGATTCGGCGTCGTGCCGATGGCGAGCACCACATTATCGACGGGAAGCTCGAACTCGCTGCCTTCGACCGGGATCGGCCGCGCGCGGCCCGAGGCGTCCTTGGGGCCTAGCTTCATCTGCTGGCACTTGAGGCCTGCGACCCAGCCCTCGGCGTTGCCCAGGATCTCGAGCGGGTTGGTGAGCCAGTGGAACTTCACGCCCTCCTCGATCGCGTGGTGATACTCCTCGACGCGCGCACCCATCTCTTTCTCGCTGCGGCGATACACGATCATCGCCTCCTCGGCGCCCATCCTGAGCGAAGTGCGCACCGCGTCCATGGCCGTGTTCCCCGCCCCGATCACCGCCACGCGCTTGCCGACGCGCACCGGCGTGTCGGCCTCGGGAAACTCGTAGGCGCGCATCAGGTTGATGCGCGTGAGGAACTCGTTGGCGGACATCACCCCGTTCAGGTTCTCGCCCGGGATGCCCAGAAACTGCGGCAGCCCCGCGCCGGTGCCGATGAACACCGCTGTGTAACCGAGCTTGTCGAAGAGTTGATCCAGTGTGAGCGTCTTGCCGATGATGACGTTGCAGACGATCTCGACGCCCATCGCCTTCAGCAGGCCGATCTCCCAGTCGAGGACCGCCTTGGGAAGGCGGAATTCCGGAATGCCGTAGCGCAGCACCCCGCCCGCCGCGTGCAGCGCCTCGTAGATCGTGACGGGGTAGCCGAGCCGGGCGAGCTCGCCGGCGCACACCAGCCCCGAGGGGCCCGCGCCGATGACGGCGATCTTTTCCTTGCGCGTGATCTTCGCCTCGACACTGGGCGGCTGCGTGCGCTCCCAGTCGGCCACATAGCGCTCGAGGTGGCCGATCGCCACCGGGTCGAAGTTCTTGGTCATGCTGCATTCGGCCTCGCACTGGGACTCCTGCGGGCAGACGCGCCCGCAAATCGCCGGCAGCGGGTTCGCCGTGCGCAGGATCTTCGCCGCGGCGGCCATGTCGCCGGTCGCCACCGCGTGAATGAAATCGGGAATCGGGATCTTCACGGGACAGCCGTCGACGCATATCGGTTCCTGGCAGCGCAGACAGCGCTCGGCCTCGAACGCGGCATGAAACGCCGTGTAGCCCCGGTTCACTTCCCGGAAGTCGTGCGCGCGCTCCTGCGCATCGCGCACCGGCATCGGGGTCTTGTTTGCGCGCTTGACGGGCATTATCGCGACTCCCTCGCCGCCATGCAGGCCAGCCGCTCGACGGCGTTTTTCTCTTCCCTCACGTACTGTTTGTTCCTTCGCATCGCGACCTCGAAGTCGACCTCGTGCGCGTCGAAGCACGGGCCGTCGACGCAGGCGAACTGCGCCTTCCCGCCAACGGTGACGCGGCACCCGCCGCACATGCCGGTGCCGTCCACCATGAGCGGATCCATCGACACCAGTGTCTTCACCTTGGCCTCGCGCGTCGTCTCCGCCACCGCGCGCATCATCGCCATCGGGCCGATGGCCACCACGGTGTCTGGCCGTCCCGGCCCGTCCCCCGCAATCAGTTGCGCGAGGCGTTGCGTGACAAAGCCCTTGAACCCGGCCGAACCGTCGTCGGTGCAGATCTCGACATTGGTGCACACCGGTCGCAACTCGTCGGCCAGGATGAGCAGCTCCTTGGTGCGGGCGCCGAGGATGGCCGTGGTCTTGTCGCCGCGCGCGGTGAACTCGCGCATCAGGCACAGCAACGCCGCCGAGCCGAACCCGCCGCCCACGCCGCAGACATGCCCGCCTGAGGGAATCTCGATGTGACTTCCCAGGGGGCCGGCGACGTCGAGAATTTCGTCGCCGGCCTCGAGTGCGCAAACCCTCTTGGTCGTCGCGCCGACTTCCTGCACCACGATCGTGATCGTGCCCGCATCGCGATCATAGTCGGCGATCGTGATCGGAATGCGCTCTCCACCGTCGCGCACGCGGAGCATGACGAACTGTCCCGGTTTCGCCGACGCGGCGATGAGCGGCGCGTCGAGGAGGAAGTACTTGGTGACCGGGGTGAGCCGGCGTGTATTGATGATTCGTGACATGTCCGTTTTCGCCCGCCTAGAGCAGCGGGTGCTCGTGCATGGCCTTCAACCGTGCCCAGCGGCGGTCGGTCTCGGCCTGGATTCCCTCGACGATAGTGGCGTTCGCGGGCTGAAGTAAGTGGCGGGTCTTGCCCATCAGCTTGAGCCAGTCTGACACCGGGTGACGGCGATCTGTCGCATCGGGGTCGTAAGTGATCGTCGTGTGACCGTGCTCGATCTCGTAGAGCGGGAAGAAGCAGCTGTCGATCGCCGCCTGCAGCACGGGCTGGGCGGCATCGTCCGCGGTGCGCCAGTTGAGCGGGCAGAAGGACAGGATCTTGCCGTACACGAGCCCCTCGTTCTTCGCGTACCACTGCGCTTTCGCGACCTTGCGCATCAGGTCCTCGGGATAGCCCTCGCTCGCGGTAAACACGTACGGCAGATGGCATGCGGCGAAAATCTGCGCGGTGTCCTTGTGGTGGTAGCGTTTTCCCGGCAGGCTCTTCCCGACCTCGCTCGTGGAGGTGCGGTGGCCGAATGGCGTCGAATACGAGAGCTGCGCGCCGGTGTTCATGTAGCCCTGGTTGTCGTACTCCAGGATCATCATGCGGTGGTTGCGGTTCGCCGCGCCGATCGCGGGGCCCATGCCGATGTCCATGCCGCCATCGCCCGAGATCATCACGAAGGTGATGTCCTTCGAGGCGGGCAGCTCGCCGCGCCGCACGCGCTCGTGGTACATCTCGACCAGCCCGGAGAGCGTCGCCGCGCCGTTCTGGAACAGGTTGTGGACGTAGTTGATGCGGTGCGCCGTCGCCGGGTAGCCGGTGGTCACGACCATCGCGCAGCCCGTCTGGAACAGCACGACGATGTCGCCCTCGAGCACGTTGTACACCTGGTGCAGCGTCGGAAAGGCACCGCAACCGGGGCAGGCCCCGTGGCCGGGCGCAATGCGGCTCGGCACCGCGGTCATCTTCCACAGAGGCTCGAGCTCGACCTTGAGCCGGCCGCTCGCCTCGTCGCGGCGCACGTGTGCCATGCCGCGCGAAACTTCGGCCGCCGGAATCGGCGGCAGTCCGGGCCGCGCCCCGCTGTCGGGTCTGCCGGGCGTGGCGCCGTGATACGCAAAGGGCTCGGCGACGCGCCCGGACTGTGCGGCGGCGATCGCCTGCTCGAACAACTGCTCGGCGTCGGCCGCGTAGAAGTCCTTGCCGCCCAGGCCGTAGATGCGCGACAGGACTTGGGTGTCGTTCTGCGGATCGATTTGGATCGCCGCGCGCACTTCGAGCGACAGGTTGCCGCCGCCCGCGCCGTACGAATCGGCGCGGTCGCCGATGGTGACGGCCTTCACGCGCTTGAGCGCGCGACGGAATTCGTCCGCCGGGAACGGCCGCAGCACGTTGGGCGAGAGCACGCCGACCCGCTTGCCCTTCGCGCGCAAGTCGTCGGCGGTCTCCTTGGCCGTCTCGGCGGCCGAGTTGAGCAGCACCATCGCGACCTCGGCGTCTTGCATGCGATAGGCGTCGAGCATCGGATAGGCGCGGCCGGTCATCTGCTCCAACTCCGCCAGCACCTCCGGGATCACCCGCCGCGCGGCCTCCATCGCTTGCGAGAGCTGGACCTTGTTGTTGATCAGGTCCGGGTCGTTCATGTACGGGCCGAAGGTCGCGGGGTGCTCCGTGTCGAGCGGGGAAGGAAAGTCCGGCCGCTCGCCGAGGAAGCTGCGGATCGCCTGCGGGTCGTCGAATACATGGATACGCCGCTTCTGGTGGCTGGTGATGAAGCCGTCGTACGCGACCAATACCGGCAGCCGCACGTCGAGGTGCTCGCCGATCTTCACCGCGGCAAAGTTCAGGTCGTACACCGCCTGCGGGTCGCGCGCGCACAGCATGATCCAGCCGGTGTTCAGCGCGTAGTAGATGTCCGAATGGTCGCCGCGGATGTCGAGCGGCCCGGAGACGGTCCGCGCGGCGATGTTGAGCACCATCGGCACGCGCGTGCCCGCCTGCATCGGAAGCTGCTCGAGCGCGTAGAGCAGGCCCTGCGAGCTGGTGGCATTGAGTACCCGGCCTCCGCCGAGCGCGGCGCCGTAGCAGATGCCGGCAGCACCGTGCTCGCCGTCGCCCGCAACCATCACGATCTCATGCTGACCCTCGGCCTGCATCTTCGAGAGGTTCTCGGCGACCTCGGTCGAGGGCGTGATGGGGAAGTAGCCCATCACGTGAAAACCGATGTCGCGCGCCGCCAGCGCCGCGGCCTCGTTGCCGCTGCGAAACTCGAGCTTCTGCCGCACGCTACCCGAAGGACGGAGGTCGGCCGCGTGGGCAGGATCGGCCAAGATCTGGGTCGTCATGCTGTACACCTCATTCGATGAGATCGGGGAAAAGCGGCACCCGCAGCCGGTCGGCCAAGCCCGGGGTTTCCGCCTTCTTGGTCATCGCGCTCGCCGGGCAGGACTCCACGCAGCGCAGACAACCCTTGCAGTAGCGGTAATCCACGCCCATCAGCTCGCGCTCAAACCTGCCGCCCTTCTCGCCATCACCCCAAGTTAAGCAGTAGTCGGGACAGACGAGGTCGCACAGGCCGCAGTGGATGCACCTCTCCCTGTTGAAAACCGGCAGCGATCCGGTGCGCGAGACCGAGAGGTCATTCCACACCGTGTTGCCCGGCTCCGGGATGATTCCGCCGATCGGCTGCGTCTCGTAGCCCCATGCCGGTTCAGCGTGGGCAATTGGAAGGTCACCCTCGGCACGGCCCACGCCCTGGAGCGTCTCAAACTCCGCGGCACCGCGCCGGAACGCGCTCTCGTTGGAGGCGACCGCCTCCGGGTGCTTGCCCGCGAACTCCTCGGAGAGCGCCTCGAGGACCTTTTCGGCGCCGAGGAACGGGAACGCGCCGCAAAGCGTCCCGAGCAAAACCGCGTTGGGTCGGGATTTCTCTTTCACCGCGATTCCCAGAGCGTCGACGCGGATGGCCCGCACCGTGCTCGGCAGCGCCGCGAGTTCATCCGGGACGGAGCGCGGCGGTGCGTTGTAGATGAACGTACCGTCCTTGTAGAGCCCGGCAAACGTCGCTGGATTGTGCAGGAGTGCCGCGTGGAAAACCACGATGGCATCGGGCATCTCCACGGGTGCGCTGGTACGGATCGGCCGATCCGCGGGCCCCAGGCGCACGAACGAGCGCACGAGCGAGCCCTTCTTCTCCGACCCGTACGAGGAAAAGTGAGCACCGTTCAGCCCCATCTTCAGCACCGCGGCCGTCGCCAGCACCTGCCCCGCCGCGTGGGCGCCCAGGCCCCCGATTGATTCGAACCGGATCTCGAAAAACCGGTTGCCGTTTGGCAGCGATACGGTCTGGCTCACCGGTTGTCCGTCCTCCAGCAGGGGCTCAGTGCATCTGCGGCGTAGGAACCGGAGTTGCCACCGGGATGCCAAGTGCCTTCACTTTGGCATCCACGAAAGCCTGCAGCTTGGCGATGTGGGCTTCCGACAGATGCGCGAACCGTGCCTGCAGTTTCACGTACTCGCGAACCGGTTTGTACTTTTTGGGTTTGAACTGGTATCGGTACTCTCCATTTTCCCACTCGTACATGTTCCACATGCCGGTTTCGATGGCGAGCCTGGCGATCTCCACCGTCTTGGCTTCGTCGAACTTCCATCCCTTTGGACAGGGGGCGTGGATGTGGAGGAAGGTCGGCCCCTGCACGTTCAGGGCCTTCCGCACTTTGTTGATCAAGTCGACCGGATAGGCCACTGAGGCCGTGGCGACATACTTCACCGCCGGATGGCCGCCGATGACGAGTTGCGGAGGGTCCTTGGGAAACAGCGTCTTGCCCTCGGGGATCGCGCTGCCGGGAGGCGTGAAGGTGGTGTTGGCCCCGTACGGCGTGGTAGGCGAGGTCTGTATGCCGGTATTGGCGTACGCCTCGTTGTCGTAGCAGATGAACAGCGCATCGTGCCCGCGGTACATCATGGCCGACATGGCCTGGAGGCCGATGTCCACCGTGCCGCCATCGCCCGCCATCACGATGATGTTGGGCAGTTCACCCGTCCGCTTTCCCTTGCGCAGGAGCACCCGGTAGGCTGCCTCTATCCCCGAGGCCACCGCGCCGCCATTGGTGATCTGGGTGTGCATCCAGGGCACCGCGTACGGGGTGCACAGGTAGCTGGCATTGGCCACGTACATGCAGCCGGTGGGCCCGAGAAAGATCGTATTGGGACCTGCTGCCTTGGCCACCAGCTTGTACTGCAGGGCCGGGCCGCAGCCTGCGCACGTACGGTGTCCG